>NZ_WEII01000073.1:0-21260 GCF_009183805.1 Bacillus sp. B2-WWTP-C-10-Post-4
GTTAATAGTGTTACCGCTGTTGCTGAAGCTAATAATTTTTTCATAATTTTCTCCATCTCCCTAAATGGTATGTATTTACATTGAAATATTTTACATTTAAAAAATTAAAAATACAATAATAATTTGTAGATAAATGTAAGATTTCTAGATAATAATAGCAAATTATTAATTTGTATATTTTCATATTATGTCGAAAGAAAATAAAAAAAAGACAACCTAAGGTACCTTCCTCTGACGTGAACCAGCTTAATATTAATAATATGTATTAGGACTCCTATCCGAATATTTTTTAACATGTAAAGATAAAAGGTGACATTAATTCTAGGATGATAACACCAGCTGAACGGAATGGAATAAGCCAGTCGGCCTTCTTCAAACAGGTCAAAAATGGTATGAATTCATATGAAACAGCAAAGAAGGGAAAAGTGTACGCAGTGCATTTGAAATTAGTGAGTAAGAAAGGCAGTAAGAACGTTCCTTTTTACTCAAGGGTTAAAAGAGGGATGAAGATGCTACCTACTAGGAATAAAGCTCCAAGCAAAATTAAAGAATCAACTAAAACCAAGAACCGGTTTATCTGAGGCTTTCGAAATTTCTTCAGTATGCTAAAAACTGTACTCATTCCGAAACAAATATATTACAAAATCATTATTGTCTCTAATATATTGATAATTTAATTATATACTGAAAAATATGTACATATAAATTTTTAAAAAGTCCTTATTTGAATAAAAAATGGTCCTTACATTACGTAAGAACCCCATAATCGAAGAAAAAAGTCGTATGTGAAACCACGTGGGAATCACAATAATATTTTAACACCTAAATATATAGTTGTCTATACATGATTGGGCGAAATAGTTATTAAAACGAAGAATCTCTAGATTTAGGGATCTAGAGATTCTTGTGTTGGTATAATCCACACGGTTTATGAAAAGAAAAGAACTTACTGAAGATAACACATAAATGTTTCATAAATGTATCAAAAAAGTGAACAAAATAGTTATTTTATGTAGTTGATTAGGTAAGATGAGGAAAACGTCCATAACGGTTGCTTTTTTCCTAGTTATACCTAGATGACACATTAAACGTATTTAATGTGTCATCTAGGTATAAAGATAATCGATAATCATACAATGATATGGAAGGGTCTTTTCTAACGTGTTAGTTACCTCAAAGTATATGTATCTTTTGGCGCCTGGGCGAGGGTGCTTTTTTTTGCACATTATGATAAGGACAAGCATATAATGTAATAGGACGAGTTCTTCGTGTCCTATTCAATGCTCAGAATAAACCCCAATTCACATTGAGAGCGCCAATAGCGAGGGTGCTCTCTTTATATTGAAAATAAAACATAAATATATATAATATGATTAATGGATTTTCATTTTAATCTGAGGGGTACAAATTCGATGCGACGTAAAAAGGATTTGTTGAAACAATGGAAGGTAGATTTGCAGGCTGTTCAAGAAAAAAAGAGGATGAAGAAAAAGACTAAGAATAAGAAATATAGCATCCCTGGTAATACAGCCGGATTCATGAATGGGAAGAATACTTATCGTAAAGAGAATGGGGTATGGAAGCAAAGAAATAAATGATGTTAGGGTAAATATTCTTGATTAAGTGTATAGGAATTATCGTGGGCGTTGCCATAATTGGGATGGTATCTTGTTTGTTGTTAAGGAAAGATAGGGCGTGAGATAGACTTGCAAATTGAAATATTATTAGTTTGAAACATGGACTAATAAACAAACTATTTCTACCTTTTAATCATAGAATATGATGAATTCTATTTTAGAGGAGGGAATCATATCTATGGGATGGGATAATAATTTTGGACATTCTCGAGATTGTAATAGATTTTGGGATGATTTAGTATTTTGCGGTTGCGGCCGTAGACGAAGAAGAAACGATTTTAACGACTGTCATTGTAGACGTGACTGCGATTGTGATGAGTGTCGTCGTAGACGTAATCATGACCACGATCGTGAGCATGATCATGGTGACCATCGAGATTGGTAAAGTCTTTTGAAAGAGTGCATATTTTAATAGCACTCTTTTTTATTATTTTTTTTAATTACTACTTATTAACTAGAAGGATGCAGTTTCAATTTTATTTAACATTTTACAAAACAAACGAACACAAAGAACGAAAATAAATTTCAACTGTCTAAAAGTTGATGCTTTTAGATGATGTGGGGAAATGCTGTGAAAAATTATTAAAATCTTACCTTATATTTATCTAAGAGTTAGTCTGAAATAGAGTATATAAAACAATGATAAATTTTAAATAGTATTAGGGGATGACTGATGAAATTAGTGTGATATGTACGAGCTAGTATAAGAGAGCAAGATTTAGAATTGCAATTTAACACGGTAGAAACTTATGGTTCTACAAAAATATTCACTGGAAAGTAGAATGGAGCGAAAAATCTTAAGGAAATATAAAGTTGTTGAAATTTTTATGTGAATTCATTAATATGTAATTGTATTTATTGTTTATTTGATTCTGTTTATTCTCACACTTTATGAGTTGTGGTTGAGATGTAGAAGCAAGCTGCGTCTTGTTTTAATTCTGAAAGGGCTTCTTTGAGCCGATTAGTGTATATATAGCTTATTTTGCTATATACATTTTTAATCGACTTGAAGAAGTCCTTTTTGTGTTGTTTCCAAGTCTGTTTGATTGGAGAACCCATTATCACATTGAGCAAAAATTTTTATTTAGGGGTATTTAATTATGATAATCGGTTATGAAGTATCGTTATTTTATTCTGTACATCCAGATGATCCTATTCAAAGTTTACGTGCATAACAAGCACTTAATCCAATAAAAGAGGATGTATTCTCTTTAACAGGTGTCAGTGTATCGTAATGAATAATTTACAGAACTATATGGAAGTATGCAGACAGAGGGAATGACAGAAATTTGTAGTGAAGAATTACTATGAATTTCTGTCTTTTATTTTATCAGGAGTAACAAAGGCACGCATGGAACGTAAGATTGACAAAGAATTCAAGAGAGCTACACAAATGTTGGCTTATTATGAAAAACAGGCGGAAAATTTGATGGAATATCTTATGAAGCGCAAGTGTCTATGTACTTTGATACAGCAATTAAGTTAGATAAGAATAGAAGCAAAAAGTATTAGTCTACAAATCACGAGATGTTTGCTAGAGCATTTGAAGCATACGTAGAATCGGATTTGCAAGATCAAGAACATAGAAATGATTATTTAGTTTGTAATGCGTATCCTTTTGTATATCCATTAGATGATTATACGTAATATCCTAATGTAATTATAAAAAGTTTAATCGAAGTAATAGTCCCATATATAATAAACAGTATATAAGGAGTGGGGAAAAATGAATTATAACATTCAAAAAGGACAGTTTCGTTTAACAAGTGCTTATCCGAGAGGTAGCTGGTGGGAGTTTTACCGTATACCTTGTCCAGTTTGTTATGATACAGGTAATTGTATGCTGCACGTTTCGCAAGATAAGGTAGCATGTACACGTGTAGAAAGTAAATGGATTTATGGAAAAAACACGGGCAATCCAAGCTACATTCACTACATAAAAGGAAAAGATAAATATCAATTGCCTGAGGTGGATGAAATTCAGATTCATGATAAGAAAAGTAATGAGGAATTAAATGTGTTTAATCGTAAATTAATGGAGTTCATACCATTACAAGAGCATCATCATGCACATTTATTAAAAGATAGAAAAATGAGCGAAGAACAAATACAAATACGTCAATATCGTTCTTTCTTAAAACAACAAATTGTGTTAGAGGAGGATAATACGTATACGACTGTTTGGGAGCAGCTATTTAAACAGATGGGGAATAAAAATTGCTGGCAGGGAATCCCGGGTTTCTATGAGATGAAGAAAGGTCAACGTTCTCTTCGTTTGATGTCAGGATCTCCTGGTATATTGATTCCTTTTCGGAATCAGTACAATCAAATTGTTGGATGGCAGGTTCGTGTGGATGAAGTGAAAAACTCCGTTCATGTGAAATCTGCACCTACTGGAGTTCAAGCAGAATTAATCGAACAGCCTAATGTTGTGAAGATAATTAAAAATGGTGATTGTATCTTTGAAGGCGAACTAGAAGTGAGCAAAAAGGTAGAGATTCCATTTCAAGAGGGACAAATTGTTGTAAAGATTCATAAAGGGCAAAAATATCTGTGGGTCTCATCAGCAAACAAAAATCAAGGAACTGGTGCAGGCGGTAGTGAAAATCCACTTCCTGTACATGTAGCTGTACCAAGTTCTCATTTGAAACATTGGAATTCTGGTACCTTACATCAAACCAACTCAGTAATGATTACAGAGGGAGCTATGAAAGCAGATCTGGTTGCTGATTTGCTTCCAGAGAGATTTAATAAAGAGGAGCTTTCTGAAATAGGAACAACGGTTCTTGCGATTCCTGGTGTAAATGCTTGGCGAATTACTATGCCTGTATTAAAGGATATGGGTGTAGAAAATGTCTATTTAGCGTTTGATGCCGATTTAGTAGAGAATCAAAAAGTAAGAAAAGCTCTTATAGACTTTGCGACAAAGTTAAAGAAAGAGGGCTATAACGTAATCATAGCTGCATGGAATCCAACGCAAGGTAAGGGGTTGGATGATACAATGCAAGCGGGATTTAAACCTGTATTTCAGAGATTGTGAAGGTCATAAAGTAGGTTGATATTTTCATAAATAGGTAGATTGAAAAAGATAGAGTTTGTAATTCTATCTTTTTCTTATATCTAATTACTACAGAGGATAAAAATTCACTAAAAGAAAGGTAGAAGAGAATATGAATACATCTATGAAAAAAAATCTAGTAAATTTACGAGTTGATTTTGCTTTCAAGCGCTTGTTTGGAGTAGAAGGAAACGAGGGTATACTCATTGCTTTTCTTAATGCGGTATTACAATCCTCTTTAGATGAGGAAATTATTTCTTTGCATTTAGATGATCCACATCTTCCAAGGGAACAAAAGGATGATAAATTGTCTATTTTAGATTTGCGAGCTACTCTGAATAATGGTATAAAATTAAATATAGAGATACAGGTTCGCGACAAAAAAGACATGATTGAGCGATCTTTGTTCTACTGGGCTGGCATGTATTATTCTCAAATGACTCAGGGGATGAAGTATACAGAATTAAGACCAACTATTTGTATTAATATAGTGGATTTCATTCTGTTTCCAGGAGAAGAGGACTTTCATAATGTCGGTGTAGTCATGAACAAAAAATCGGAGCACATAATTTCAGAGAATATGCAATTGCACTTTCTTGAGATTCCAAAAGTAATTCGAGAATGGCAAGAAGATCGAATGGATCCATGGGAGGATATATTAGCACGTTGGCTATTATTATTTCCTGCATATGAAGATGAGAAATTAACTACAATCCTGGAGGGAATCGCGATGGAAAAAGATCCAGTTTTGAAAAAGGCAATAGAGGATTGGGAGCGTTTAAGTAGTGATAAAGACTTTTTACGCTTATATGAGGCGAGAGAGAAGGCAATAAAAGATAGAATATCAGAAATAGAGACAGCAGAAGAAAAAGCTGCAAAAGAAGCTAGAATAGAAATGATTCATAATTTAATTAAAGTAGGTGTACCTATAGAGAAGATAGCGGAAGCCACTGAATTAAGTGTCGAAAAGGTTAATGAAATTTTAAGAAACAAAGAGTAGATAGAAGTAGTGAAAAACAGGTACTTGTGAAAAACGCACAAGTACCTGTTTTTTGTTTCTAATGAATAGTTTGATAAACACAAGGCTTAGACACTCCTTAATAGGTAGTATACTCTTATTAAGGAGCATAATAAGTTGTTGGAGAGATTAAAATGAATAAGAAAAAAGAAGCGAATACCCTTAGAGATAAAATTCCAAAATGGATAAAATAGAATCATGTTGCTCACTGAAAGAAGATATGAATGCTTTAGGTCTTAAGGACGGTAATATTTTTTTAATTCTTATAGTATGGTACGATCCTAACAAAGAGGGTATAAATAAAGGTGTAAACAAGGACTTGTTTTTATAAAAACGTATTGCTATAATATAAAAGTAATAAGATTTTACAATAAAAATATAAAATTAATCAGTTCGCATATAAGAGAAGACCTCAATATGCGCCATGTCCTTAGGGGACGTGTGCGTGTATTGAGGTCTTTTTGCGTTTTGCGAGCAAAAACACCTGGAGGTGCAGGAATTATGTTGAATTGGTTGTCTGCAAAACTTATGACAACATCAGTAGGAGATTTCTTACTGGCAAAAAGTAGCTTTACGAAGGGGCTTGGTGGTAGTGGCAGTGGTGCCAATGCTGAAACCGTCCAAAAAAGCATGAACACTTTGGTGAAAACCTTAATTGGTTTTGGGGGAATATGGGTGGCAGCTTGCGTTGTATTTGCAGCTATTAAACTATCTGGTGCACAAGGGAAGAATCCTGAAAACCGTACACAAGCTATGATTGGTTTAGCCTGCGCAGCAATTGGAGGCTTTGTCATGATCAAAGCTTACGATATCGCTGCTTGGGTTACGACAATCTAACATAAGAGTTTGTACAAGCTCTCCTCGATTTGGGGAGAGCTTCTCTTATACAAGGGAGGAAAAAGAATGAGAAAAGTAACTGTTCCTGTTGATATGACTTCGGAGCAAAAAACACTATTAGGTGTGCTGAGCAAACGCCAATTGATTTATCTATTGGGTGGCGGGGCATCCCTTTATTTATATGTACCATTCTTATGGCGGTTATTTGCACCTATTGATGCGGTAGTAGCATTTTTTATTTGCTTAATTTTAGCACTACCAACGGTAGTAAGTGTAATAGCGTTTGCGTTTATATATAAAGAAAAACAACACATGTATCTAGATAAGTATTTAATTATTAAAATGCGTAGCCGCTCCGAAAAAGGTAAGTGGAGAAAAGGGTACGAGCCAACTACATGGGCAAAGGAGAATCTGTAAATGTTAGAAATGATATATTTTGCGGCGATAGCCATTGTAGGATTTTTCTTTTATCGGAAAATGAATGGAAAACCGCTGTTTGGTTCTAAGAAAAAAGGGAAAAAGCAAGGTGGAGTAGAGAAACACACTACTGAAAAAGCTGGAAAGAAAAATAAAAAAAATATGTCTGCTGAACCGGAAATTGATGAGGATAATGTTGACTTCTTTCGTAATTTTGTAGAAGACATTAAGGAAATTGATAATCATATGATTCGGTATCATGATGACACATTTGTCCTGATTGCGGAAGCACATCCAGTTAACTATTATTTACTTTCCAATATGGAACAAGAAGCGATTGATATCAAAATTGAATCATGGTTAACCACATTAGAGTTTAATACGAAAGTATATATTCAAAGTAAGTTTGTAGATTTAACAGATCCTGTACGAAAAATGACAGAAACGATGAAAGGTGCGAAGGACCTTACACCAGAGACGGTTCTATATGGTCAAGAAGTTATTGATAATTTAGAGTACTGGCAACGTTCGCAACCTCGATATGAACAAAAACGTTATTTAATTTATCCATACAAGGTTGATATTAGTACGATTACGGCTGATACAGAGGACGAGTTAGAAGAAAAGATTGTAGATAAGGCATTTAACGAACTATATCGTCGTTATAATGCATCTCGAAATCTACTATCGAAAGCAAAAATTAATGTAGAAATGTTAACGAAAGATAAATTAATAGAACTTTTATATGTAGCATTTAACCGTCGTAAAGCTATAAAAGCTCGTTTCCAGGACTTAATTGAAAACGAGAATTTCTCCCTCTATTCAACAGGGGAAACGAATGAAAGAAAACTAGAGTTAATGAAGAAAGTGCTAGCGGAAGAAAAGGCAGAAAAATCAAATAACGGGGTGGCGTAAACATGAAGTTGTTCGGAAAAAAGAAAAAGGAAAAGAAAAAAATAGAAGCAGAAGAGAGGGACGAATTGGAGCTAGAGGAGGAAGAGTTGGAAGAAGAGGAAATACCGACGCAATTAGACAATCAAACAACAGTGTTTGATGTTATTGCTCCAGAAGGAATGAAAATTGATGCAGAAGATTATGGGGTCATTAAACAATCTTTAGGAAGTAATACGTTCTTTCGTCCGTTTTATATTCCACGTGATGGGTACCCGCGTATGATGCAAACCAATTGGCTCAACATGTTAACTTCGGCTGGGGAAGTGGATGTCATGATCGATATTCATAAAGAACCAAAAGCTAAAGCAATGCGATCATTAGATATGCAGCTGACGATGTTACGTTCCAATCTTTCTTTCCAACGTACACGAGGAAACATTGACCAAGAAAAAGACTTAGATGCAAAAATTCAAGATACAAACAATTTAATGGATGAAATCCAGTTCAATGAAAACGACTCCTATATGGTGAGTACAATGGGTGTTGCTTACGCAGAATCAAAGAAAGAATTGGACGTTTTATGTGAGTATATTGAAGATGAAATGCAAGCATCTCACTTTAAGATAGCAAGTACTTGGAACCGTGTGAAGAGTGGTTTGAAAGCTACTATGCCATTAGGTGCACCAAATACACTGCAAGATACCTATCGAAATATCGATAGACGTGCGTTATGTACGTTTGCACCATTTGTATCAGGATCCGGGAGATTTAATGGTGGCATACCAATAGGAAAGAATAAAATTACTGGGCAAGTAGAATTTTTAAATTCATTTGGTAATGCAGATTATCGCCCGCCAAACTATAACATTGGTGTAACAGGGATCTCAGGTTCCGGAAAAAGTTTACTTTTAAAAATGAAATTAGCTCGTGAAACGTCACTTGCAGATACGCATGCAATGATTATCGATCCAGAAGGAGAATTCGTAAAAATTACAAAACGTCTAGGTGGTATTAATTTAAATATTTCACCTGAAAGTAATATCATTATCAATCCTTGTGCAATCGCTGTAACAGAACTTCAGATTACGGATAAAGATGAAGAGCTAGAAGCACTTGAACAATATGATAAGAAAGAACTTGTAGAGCGTGATGGCATGAAGTATGTGAGATTTGTACCAATTTTAGAGAAAATCAATGAAATACTAGGTTTCTTTGACATTATTATTCGCGGGCAAGACTTTGATCAACCAGGATTAAATGTATTCCAACGTACTATGCTAGAAGATGCAATCCGTGAAGTGTTTGATAAACATGGTATTACTTCACATCCTTCCTCTTTATATACAGATGAAGTGAAGAAAGTGGATGGACAGTTAATTCAGTCTCAAGTGAGAAAGCCAGAGCCAGAGTTAAAAGAAATCTATGATGTCATAGTAGAACATCATAGAGACGATGTAAAAGCAGAAGAGTTAATTGCTGCGATTCGACCATTCTTACGCGATGGTTCAAAACCATTATTTGATGGACAAAGTCATTTTGGTCGTGGTGTGGAAACACAGTTAAATGAATCACGCGTTGTTAATTTTAACATTAGTCATTTAGAGGAAGGGTTTTTAAAACCAATCGCTTTCCACGTTATCTTGAACTATATTTGGGAGCATTGGATTAAGAGTCCAGAACACGCTATCAAGCGAAAAGTATTATATGTTGATGAGATGTGGCAGTTTATCGACTATGAACAAACGGTTAACTTCTTGGAAAAAGTAGCACGTCGTTCACGTAAAAGAAATGCCGGTATGTGTTGGGCAAGTCAGGACTTTGTTCGTATTTTAGAAAATGTAAAAGCTCGTGGTATCTTGCAATCTACTTTCTCTTATTTCTTCTTAGAACAAAATAAAATTGATAAGAAAAAGATCCAGGAGAACTTTAACTTAACTGCTGGGGAGCTTGATATTATTCTCAACAACCCTGGAAAAGGAGAAGGGATTTTCCGTGTCGGAGATAGTTCGGTTTGGATTCAAACTGATCCATCTGACAAAGAAATGATGTTCATTGAATCAAATGAAGCGGTACTACAAGAGCTTTTAAACAATATGAAGAAAGTACAAGGTTACGCAGGATAATGGCGTACTCTTAAAAAGGAAGGTGAAATTATGCTTGAGAAAATAGTAGAGTGGGTCGGAGGCTTAATTATTGCTATAGTAAAGGCTTTTCTTAGTCCGGTGTATGCAACTTTGGATCCGCTGCCAGTTTTAGTGTTTGGAGGAGAGGGAACAGAAGGAAAGGGGACAAACTTAGATTTCTTATTTTCAGGTAATTCTCTAACCAAAGTATTAGACACAGGCATGCCTGTCATGTTCAAGCTTGTTGCTTTTTGTGTCCTTGTCAGTGTAGTTATTACGGCGGCAAAATATTCGGCAACAGCTATTAATCCAAATAATAGAACAGCATTAATAGAGTATGCGAAGGATTTGATGATCATTTCAATTTTTCTTTGGCACCTCGATTACTTCTATACACTCATATTTGAAATCAATTCTTGGATAATAATAGAGTTTAGAGACGCTGTTAATGTAGCAAGTGGGGGGGATTTTGATCCAGATAAGGGTACTAAATTTCTACAACCTGGATTTGGTGGGGCTGGACTTACCATTACTGAGCTGGGTTTGAAAGGTCATGAAAATGACTATATGTTTATTATATTTGGTTTGTTTATAGAAGCTGGTCTCATCGTCTGGGCAAACTTTTACTACTTAATGCGAGCGGTGTCACTATACGTTTTAATGTTAATTGGTCCGTTAATGGTAGGCATGTGGCTATTTCCACAAAAGAAACAACAGACATTATATTGGATACGTGAATTTATAGGAGCGGTGTTCATACAAGCAATTCATGCGATTACCTTATGGCTCATTATTTCTTTAATTGGAGCAGCAAATAGTCCGTTAATCAAATTAATTTTACTTGCTATGTTTATCCCAATAGGTGAGATTGTAAAAAGTTTTATTGGCCTTAGTACCAATGCATCAGGTGGCATTCATAGAGCAGGTACGATGATGGGTATGGGTGCTTTAGCAAGTGTGGCTGGACTCGTTAAAGGTGTTCGTGATGACTACCGTAATTCAAAAGCAAAACCTGATGATAAAGGGGATAAAGAAAAGACAAAAGAAGATGCTGATAACCCGAAAGATGCATTAGGAGCGAATTTAGGGACAGATGTTGGTACAACATCTCGTGCAGCTCGTATGTTAAAAGCTGGTCAAATTGGAAGTTCAATTGGTAAAGCGGCTGGTGGACTTGCAGGTATGACAGCAGGAGCTGGTCTTGGACCAGAAGGAATGGCAATAGGGACATTTGCTGGCAGTAAAGCGGGCGGATTTACTGGTGCAGTTACTGGAAGATCTGCTGCTGCAGTTGGCGAAGGGGCTGTAGCCTTAGGAAAACATATTGGTTCGAGTGTAAAGAAGGGTGCGGATACGTATTCAAATCTAAATGACAAATCTTATCCAGAACTAACCGATGAAGATATTGCACAGGATTTAGCTACAAAAGATTTTGAAAATTGGAAAGCGGATAATCCCGATTCTGCAGTTGCAAGTCGCTTAAAACAAGCATTCCCTAGTGCTTCCGATGCAGAGATTGCTAAAAAAGTAGCGAAAACAAACAATGATCAGATATCTCGTTTCTCAAATCAGCGGAAACAAGATTTACAAAATATGAAGAAAACCGCTACACCATATGGAAATGCTAGAGAGTTAGTTAACGCTGCAACGAATGCATTCCAAAAGGGGTATGAGGCAGACCATAAAGATACGTTTATGAGTCAGTTACCAGAAAATATGTCAGCAGAAGAGAAAGAGAAACACTGGAGCGACCATCTGAACACAAAAGTACAAGGATTTAGAAACCACGCAGAACAGGCGGCAACAAAAGCGGGAGCTATGCCAGTTGATGCGAAGGATAAGCAAGGAAATAATCTGTTTGATAAATCCTATGTGAATAAAGATGCGTTTGCTTCTCGACTTGCTTTAGGAAAAGTCGGAAAAGCAGTCGAGGATGTAAAAGGAGAAACGTTAGAAAGTGGCCATCAAAATATGGGACAAGTAGGTGCCCTTGTCGGTGCTTCTACTGCTGCATTTAAGAAAGCGTATAGTGCAGACCATAAGGTTGGATTTATGAAACAATTCCCGGCAGATATGCCGCAACAAGAAAAAGAAGCAGCATGGAATAAGCATTTAGATCAAAAAGTACAAGGATTTCAAAATCATGCGCAACAAGCGGTGGAATCAGCTGGTATTGTACAGCAAAAAGACGGTACAAACTATGCGAATAAAGAAGCTTTCGCTTCTCATTTATCACAACAGTTACAAAAAGATCCTGGTTTAAATGCTATGGGTGTATCTAGCACAGCAGGCATTCAGAAGGCAGTCAACGGTGTGAAAACGCACGGTTTGAGAAGTGGAGCAGGAAGCCAGAAAGCGAAACAAGTAAGTAATGTTGAGAACCTGGTACAAGCCTCTACAGAATCCTTTAAACAAGGCTATGCAGCAGAACAACAGGCAAGCTTTATGAAAAAGTTGTCTCCAACTATGTCTCAACCACAAAAAGAGCAAGCTTGGCAGTCGCACCTGAATGAAAAAGGAAATGAATTTAAAGCAGTGGCACAACAAGCGGCAGTACAAGCGGGAGCGATGCCCGTACAGGCGAAAGATACGAGTGGTAAGAGTCTACATAATCAATCGTATATTAATAAAGATGCCTTTACTTCGCAATTAACGAAAGGATTACAAAGCCATGCAAATCTTGGAACAGTGAGTCAACAAGTAGGTTCTGGAATTACTAGTGCGATTCAAGGTGTTCGTTCACATGGTGTTGCAACAGGTGGCGCAATCAATAAAGCTGTATATGCGGCGACACAAACGCAAGCGAGTATAGCACATGCAGGAGATCTTTCCGTTGCGGAAATTGAACGCTCTTATGCAGATGCATCAACAAGTGTAGCAAATATTGCACAAAGTGCTGGTAAAATGTCTATCCCAACATCTGCAGTGGGACGTATGACACAGCAGAGTACAAAACTTGGCATGAGTGTAATGGAAGGTGCGAAACACCTTATGCTTGCGGATAGCATTGATACAGTATCAAATGCATACTATAGTGCTGCGAGTGCTGTACAACAATCTGGAGGGAATGCAGTACAAAGAGTGATAAGTGGAACTAATGCTGCTGTTAATACATCATTAGGAGGGAATGCAGCAGAGCGTCACTATAATGTGACAAAAGGCTTAAGTTACGCCGCAGGTGTGATTGGTGGTGCGGGTGCTTATCAAGCGACTGCACGTATGGTAAGTAAACATAATCCTTATAACAATGCTGTTCAAACAGAGGCAAAAGAAATTCAAGAGATTCAGAGAATGGTACCAACAACAACGGATGCTACTGGAAAACAATCGGTTGTTCAAGGTGCAGTACGTCTTGTTACGACAAATAATAAATCCTGGATTGAAGCAAAAGATTCTAGTGGTGTGACGCAAGTTGTATCTCGTTACGCTAGTGGTGATAGTAGTATTCGTTCGGGACAAGTCGTATATCAAGATTTAAATATTTCGGACGGACAATTAACGCAGTACCGTAATGGTATGAAAGCTACACCAGCGTATGTTCAAGATTCTAGTGGTGGGAAAATTAGTATCAATCGTTCTATCAACGTTAACCCAAATCAATTAGTAGGAAACCAAAATCAAAGGTCGTTACACCAGAAATCAGTATTTAATGAACCGCCACTTACGGTAAATCACAAGGTGGACAATGGTCACTTCTATATGTCTGATTTAGACCAAGGTGGTTATAAGAATGTACAAATGGTCGTAGAAAGAGATCGTAGTTATATGGTTGCGACAACAACAGACGGTACACTGTCACGTATTTCGCCATTCGGAAAAGGAGATACGCGCTTACAAGCAAACCAAAGGATTGAAAGAGCTTGTGAAGTGAAGGACAGTAGTATTAAGCCAAGAGAAGAAATCCTAGTAACACATACACAGGACAAAGTTGTTCGTACAGAGACGCACCTGAATTTATCAGAACATGACCCACAAAATCTGATTCCATTTGCTCCAAACCCTCGCTTAGCACAGCGAAGAGGAAGAAATTCTCAAAATGGAAAATATGGTGTGATAAGTCTATGAGTCAAAATCCTAACGATCCAAATGAACAGAAAAAAAGTAACCCTTTAAAAGATGTAGCTTCCCACTTTATTAAGAAAAAAGGGATGCAAGCGCGCGGGAAGATGGCAAAATTGGCAGGGAAAGTAGGAAAGGCAGCAGCGAAAGCTGCTGCCAAAATGCTAAAAGCAGGTATACTAAAAATTGTGGGTGCCGTTATAGCAGCGGTTGGAGTACCTGCCGCTTTGGTTATGGGAGTAATTATTGCTGTGTGTGTGATTTTAGTCTCTTTTGTACCTTTTACCGATGATGAAGGTAAGACAGAGGAACAAGTAAAAAAATATATGGAAGTCTCAATGGCTCTGAATGTGGATTGGAAAGAGATTATCGCCTTTGACATGGCACGATATGATAATGATTTGACTGGTAAAGATCCGCACGATGCTATATCATATTTCTTGGATATCCAATATGAAGAATATACGGAAAAAGAGGTATGTGAGGCAGGACCGAATGGTCCTTGCGAAAAAAAGAAAAAGGAGATGCAAAAAACAAAATCTGAAAGTTACTCCGGACCAGATGTAAAAAAGATATTAGGAGATACAGATTTTAAGAAAAAAATAGATGAGATTAATGCGAGTGGAAGTAAAAAAGTGACAACATCTTCTCATGGGCTAGAGAAAGCGATGGAACTCGCAAAGTTTAGTAAAAGTCAAAAAGAGCGTGCGCGTGAGATATTAGAAGCCGGGATGTTAGAAGGTATGTATGGACATCTTGCTCCTACTACTGGTGGATTTATTGGTGGTATGTGTGTAGGTAATGTGAGTCCTGGCGGAGAGCCTGTTAACCTTAATGCAAAAGTTACAGGATATCTTCCTAAGATTAAAGAAATGGCAGAAAAACATGGTGTTGCTCAATATGTTGGTATTTTGGCTGCTCAAATGATGCAGGAGTCACAAGGAGAGGGAAATGACCCGATGCAAGCGGCAGAAGGGAGTCATGGAAACTTAAGTTCATACTGTGTAGGTCTAAAAGGAAGTGCCCGTATAGGGTGTATTAAAGACCCGAATATTTCCATTGAAGCAGGCGTACAAGAGTTTAAAGATGTGTTAGGAAAGGCAAATGGAGATATAGCACTTGCCTTACAGAGTTATAATTACGGTCCTGGATTTATTAGTTATGCA
The DNA here is from genome assembly GCF_009183805.1 of Bacillus sp. B2-WWTP-C-10-Post-4. NCBI lineage: Bacteria > Bacillati > Bacillota > Bacilli > Caryophanales > Bacillaceae > Bacillus > Bacillus sp. B2-WWTP-C-10-Post-4. Next base: position 15,210 of record NZ_WEII01000073.1, read on the forward strand.
TTAGCAAGAGGTGGATATTCAGAAGAAACAGCTATTGCGTTTTCTAGGGAGCATGCTGATGAAAATAGAGCTGGGTGCAAAGATCCAAACAATTTTAGAACTAAAGTCGGAGCGTGCTATGGGGATTATACTTACGTTTCCAAAGTTTTGAAATATTACAAAGATTTAGGTTGTGTAGCAGATGTATCTGGCGAATGGATATCTGATAAAGGTTGGAAATGGCCAACGAAAAGCGGGCGTATTACAGGTACATTTGATGAAATTCATGCTAGCAAACCGCATAATGCTGTAGATATTGGGGCCATGACCGCCGGAAAACCAGGAGACCCCGTCTGGTCGATGGAAGCTGGTATGGTTACGGATAAAACAGGAAATGTAAACAACGGTGGTTTAGGAGTCTATGTTGACCATGGAAATGGCATTGTATCTCGTTACTTACATTTGAGTAAAATCTTAGTTGCACCAGGAACTATGGTAACAAAAGGACAGATTATTGGGGAAATGGGGGGATCTAACTATGTCGGTGGTATTCTTAATATGTTTGGATACGCTGTCCATTTAGATTTCCAAATTCGTATTAATGACCAGCCAACGGATCCAATGAAATTCTTTAAGAAAAATGATGATCTAGGGTTATCATCAGGTGGTGTTCCTACAATGACAAATGCTAAACGACAAAAGGTATTAGAAGAAGCAAAAAAATGGCTTGGGCAAGGGAAAGTGAGCTATGTATCCGGTGCTAGAAATCCAGCTGCAGGTAGTGCAGATTGTTCTGGATTCACACAATATGTATTTAAAACCAGTATAGGTGTCCAGCTAGGAGATTGGACAGGTGCTCAAATTGGACAAGGAAAACAGGTGCCAGATATCGGTCGTGCACAACTAGGAGATTTAATTTTCTATGAAAATCCGAACCATGTATCTATTTATTTAGGAAATCAGAAAATGATTCATATTGGTGATAATAAAGGTGTACAAATTACAGGTCTAAACTATACTGCTAGAGGACAACATATGACGCAAATACGTAATGTTATAGACTGATTTGGGATGTGAAGAAATGAAGAAAGTCATGAATATGTTAGCGAATCTGCCTCGTAAGTACTTAGTTATATTGGGGATTATTGTGTTAGTAGTAGGCGTTGCTACTTATAATACTATTCATCGTTACATGATGAAATCTCAAGTACAAGAGGAAGAGCAAGTAAATCAAGATGAAATCGAGATGCTTGGAGATAAGCCAAAGGGATTTGATACAAAAGAAGAGGAATATATCGCAAAGACAAAAACTGTAGAGGATTTACTACGAAAAATTTCTAATAGTAGTTATGATGTACCGTACTTGTTTACAAAGGCTGGATTTGGTATTGAACCAATGAAAATGACAAGCAATGAGCGTATGCTGGCTACAGAAGCTGTTCAAAGGTATTTCCTAAATGGGGATAAGTTTTACAATGCGCGAATTACCAAAATTGACCGTGGGAAAAAAGTAGATACGTTTCATATTGAAGTTTTAATTCAACAGGTAAACTTCTTAGAACCACGACAATTTAAAGTGCAGGTAAACAAATATGCACAAATTGTAATACCAATTGCAAAAATTCCACATGGACAAGAAGAAGTACCTGTGGATTAAGAAGGAAATGAGGGTTGTGGAAGAAAAAACACAACCCTTTTATAAAAAAATAAAGAGTACCTATTTTTTTATTTAATATTCGTAATTTTCCGATATAATAAAACCATAGTTAAATAAAATTTGTATATAAAGCTAAAACGATGTGGGTATGGAGAAATACAAATGAGAATGTTAATTGGAACAGCTGCGAATTATGTTTCTGGGTATTATATAGGACGAAATTCTGGATTATTAGGAACGTTGCTTGGCTGGGCTTTTCTGTTGGGTGGTGACTATCTGTTAATAGAAAATTGGGATAGTATCACAGTATGGATGCATAGTTTGAATATTGTACAAGGACTAGATGGTTACGAAGACATGAGCAATAGCTTTATTTTATCTGCTTGGTAGTAAGTGGCTTTATTCTCATCTTGTTGTCACCGATTTTCGTTATATTATTAGTAATTTGTTTCGTGTTGATGAATATTTTAGCTTGTACACTTGTGTTATTAACATCACCAAGTACATACATAAAGAAGAAAGATAAGGAGAGTGAATGGGGATGAGTACAATTCTAGTTTTAGGTGGATCAAATGGAAGAACGTTAGAGAAGTAGGCCAAAAAAAAAGAGACTGCCAGGTTATTTTCCATGATGGGAAAAATCACGGAGGCGTAAAGAAAACCTTTCGAAGTGTTATAAAAAAATGTGATGTTATTGTCATTCAAAAAGGTGCATGTGGCCATGTATCTATTGATGTAGCAAAAGAGTAAGCAAAGAAGTATGATGTCCCCTTTTTATTTAATCAAGGGTTTGGGGGAACTGGTGCGCTTGAAATAGGATTAAAGCATTTGCAGGCTGCATGAGGTTTGATACATAAGAATGGAATAATTATTTTAAAATTAATATATAACATTAAAAAGGTAGTGGCACGCAAGTGGTTTTTCTAGAAGAGTTTAGAGGGTACTTTGCAGTTAAGTTTTTACAACAAATTAGTTTGTTAGAAAACTAAGCAAAATAGTTATTTGGGAGAGATTAGTAGCTGAAATGCTAGATATCTAGCATTTCAGTGGGGTGTTTATCCATCTTTATTATGGGAGTTTTTCAACTTGCTATTAGAAGAAATAACTCCACAAAATATAGCAATAAAGATTGCGGCCCAGGTTCCCATAGACATAGAGATTCCTCCTAGTAATAAAATGAATTACTTCTATATTTTAACATTATTAAATGTTCTGTTGTTAAAAAATTGATATATTACACAAATGAGATGTTATAAAATTAAACAAAATCCTTATTTAAATAGAGAAGCCCTAGAGTTAGGGGGTCTAGGGCTTCAGGTCTGAGTATATCTCACACGGTATTATAAAGAGAAAAGAACGTATTGAAGATAACATATGAATGTTTCATAAATGTATCAAAAAAGTGAACAAATTTTTTATTTTATTAATTTGTAGGTTGATACAGTTCCCCAAACGAAAAGAACCAAGTAGAAAAGTCTTTGTAGTAGGCCTGCAGGTAAGGGGAAAAGAAAAACAAGCGAGATAAGGATTGTTATTACTATTAAGCTTATTAAACAGAAATATGTCCATTTTCTAGCTTTTTTAAGATTCTTAGCAAAAATAAATAGTCCTGGAAATACAGTAAGCATACCTATCCAAACTAGAATAGAATGTCCAATTAGGTTTACATCTGCAGGAATTAACCCTGAAACTATAGTGGAGACTCCTATTATAAGTATAAAAAGTGTTGCTATTCTATTAATTCTTGTTTTTTCTAGATGTTGTGAAATATATAGTACTCCAATACAAAATGTTATTCCATTAATAACAAAGAGTAAATTCATCCAAAAATGATAAGGAGAGCATATTTCATACGGAGCTATTTCGTAGGTGAATTCTCCACAGGTTGTTACACCTAGATCACTCATTGCGTGACGCAAATAGTTATAAGGTGCTGTAGAAGTGAAAATAAAGAAAGGTTCAATTAAAAAGTATATGCAAGTTGCAATCCAGCTAAATAAGCCAAACTTGTTTGATATATGCATTAGATTCCTCCCTTGGAAAAAGTATATTTCCATTATAAGTTGTTACATCATTAAAAGTGAAAATTTTCAAGTTGGGATTCGATAACCCTGTTCAACAATATGAGATTTTCTGGAAAAATGTGTTTAGCGGAAAGACGTAGAAAAAATGGATAAATCAAAATTTAACAAAATTGTTTATTAAATAACAAAAAGTGGAGGGTAAATACATAAACATGAATAATAGTAATATACATAAATCAGGTTATATCATACTTATATATTTTATAATGACTCAATTTGTTGGAATTATAGGTGTACAATTGCTAGCGAAGACGGGCTGGTATGATATTCAGGGAAATCAACAGCAAGCAATTCAACAACTTCTTGTGCATTGGGAACTAATTGGGTTTTCACTTACGCTAATAATCATTTTTCTTATATATATTAAAGAATTAATGAACAATCCAAAGTTATCGATTAAATTATCAAGAAAATCATTCATATGGATTTTAGTTGGGATCATATTAGTATTTCTTGCGCAGATGGTTGGTAGTGTATTAGATAAGAGTGTATTTCAGCTAACTACGCAATCAGCAAATACGTCTAATACAGTCGCTGCTGCAGCAATATCTCCTGTGGCACTTATTTCAATTGTTCTTCTTGCACCGTTAGTAGAAGAGTTTGTTTTTCGTTATGCGGCCATAAACATTTTAATGTCTAAGTTTAAGCAAACTTGGAGCATACTAATAAGCGCATTGTTCTTTTCTATCATGCATTTTGATTTTCCGTTTATATTTGGATATTTTTTAATTGGACTTGTACTTGCTGTAGTATATGTGCGTACCAATAGGTTACTAGTATCATTTGTTGTCCATGCTAGTATGAACTTAATTGTTGTTATACTCCAGATTTCTTGATGAAAAAGCAGCGGATTCGCGCAACTTACTAGTGATTTAGTTTTTTTATGTTTATGAATTTAAAATTATGGTAGACTTAATAAGACTATATTTGAAAATGTGGGTTCAAGTTGCTGTATTGACTGAATTGCACCAAAAAACCAATTCCATTACACGGGAATTGGTTTTTTGGTGTGTGTTGTTAGCATAATTATTGACGGCCTAAAGGAGATTTGTTTCTTTGTAGTTTAGTATAACTTAGATAAAAAGAAAATTCAAAAACAAAATGATTAATTTTTACATATTTTTAAATTACAACACAAAAATGTAAAGATATGGTTTATAATGAGTGGTGAAACACTCTCCTATGTTTCTAGTGATTGTATTTTTTATCTGTTTTTGGTGCGAAATCTGTTGATGGATTTTGCACTTTTTTATTTATTGATTAATAGGATTAGTTTAATTATTTGAAAGGGGGAAATTAGTATGTTTGGTAATAAAGAAAATGAAATTAAAGAATACCTTATACAAGAAGGTTATGAGATTAAAGAATATTTAAGAAAAAATGGAGATTGGTACTATTTTAAAGTACATACTTTTTGGTCTGGAACACATTTAGTAAAAGTAAAAGATGGAGTATTTGGTTTTAGAATAGAAAAAGCGTAAATTGAGGGGTTTATTCTGTATAAGTGCACTTATACAGAATAAATCGCATAATAAAAATACTGTAACTAGCAAAATTAAAGTTTACTTTCATTTCTTTCATCTTTAGCCCAATTAGTGCTATAAGGGGTCTTGCAAACAAAACGCGGATTTCGTACGCTAAGGAATTATTAGGTGTCTTTTTTGATATGAGCGATCCGATAGCAATGCGATACCGACTAATAAAATAATTTATATAAATAATTTGTTATATTTTTATGTCCCTTAGCTGATATAATGTTTAAGGTAATTATTGGTTAATTAATAGTACGTATATGTTAGGGGGACATAAGTAATGGTATTTATAATTGTGCTATTTTTCATATTTATAATCTCTATTATTCTTTCATTATTTTCAAAAGGTGAAACTCAGCAAGAAGCAAAAGAAGTTGTAAATGACATTGTTACCGGTCCTAATGGGAAAACACTCTTAATCGTTGCTGCGGTATTTGTAATCGGAGGGGTATTTATTGTTGGTAGTATTATAAATAATGACCATGAACCAAATACACATCCAAGTATGCGAGACGATCGTGATCCTTTAGGATGTGCTCATTATGGTGGCGAATGGGACACAGGTGGTCTTTTTGGAGAAGCTAAATGTGTTTATAATAAAAACGATGAATCGGATAATAGATAATATACATAAAGAAAAGGCTCCCATATAAGCGGGCCTTTTCTAATAGTTTTTTAGCAGAAGCAAGAAGCTCCAACAATAATTAATAAAATAAATAATACAACTAATAAAGCAAATCCCCCTGCAAAGCCACAGCCGCCACCGCAGCTACCACCAAAGCCCATAATAATTCCTCCT
>NZ_WEII01000074.1:0-20948 GCF_009183805.1 Bacillus sp. B2-WWTP-C-10-Post-4
CTATAAAATAATGGACTTGTCTTCCAAATAAAGCGTTATTTGTAACACTGTTATCAAAGCAAAGTGCTCGTGACATTTCCTTGATATTCAAAAACATTAATAACCTATTATGTGAAGTTTTTTGAAAATTTAGGTTTAACATCTTTAAAATAGGTGTATTACATATTACATAACAACTAAATAAGAAAATAAAAAATCTAAGGGAGGAAAAATACGATGCATAAGAATGAAAGAAAACCGGTGGTTTATGAATATCAAAATGAACAGGAAGTAGTTATGAAAGTAAAAGAGCTAGAATTGAAAGGGATTCACCAAGATGACATTTACGTCTTAACACATGAAAAACATATAACAAAAAAGATTGCGGATGATACAAACACAAATACGATTGGAGTAAAAGAACAAGGGTTGGGCACAAGTATTATCAACTTTTTCTCCAAAAAAGGGGACGAGCTCCGAAATCAAATGGAGGAAATGGGGTTGTCGAAGGAGGAAGCTAACTTATATGAAGAAAAACTAGATCAAGGGAGAATTTTACTTCTAGTAACAGATGAAACACTAACGGCGAGTGATAGGCAGCCGCAAAACTATCATTCTCTCTAATAGATTGCAATATCTGATAAATAGATAAGTTAATTATTTTAGGTTGTAGCATGGAAGAAAATAAAAGTAGAGAAGGGTGAGAAAAATGAAACATACAATATTTAAATATGCTGTGATTGGGATTACGACCGGAGTCATAGTATCTCTGTTAAAAAAAGAAAATCGGAAAGCTATACAAACAAAAGGAAAAAGCGTAAAAGACAAACTACAAGAAGGAAACATAAAGGAAACATTAGAGAAGGTAACCGAGACAAGTAAACAATTCTCTGTAACTGCAGCTAATGTTGCAAAACAAACATTACCACAACTGCTTACAGCCACACCGGTTGTCATTTCTACTATTAAAGATTTAACAGAAAACGAAAATAACAAAAAGAAAAAAGATGAAAAGGATAATGAAATAAAACAAAATAGTAAGAACCTAGACGGAGAAAAAACGGAAAATGAAAAGAAATATGTGAAAGAAGGGAAAGAAGAGAGTGCTTAGATTTAATTCTAAAAAGAGAAAGTGAGGAAAAAAGTATGAAATCTCTGTATGCAATTGATGTAGGAATTGGTTTTACTAAGCGGGCATATCGACAGGATGTAGATTCTGAGGTGACGATTAAGAGTGAAGCTGCCACACTAGCTCCTGTACCTAATCATGCTGAAAGTGAAGATTTAACAAAAGTAAGTTTTATAGACTTAGACTTTGCATACTACATGGGAAATGAAGCACATCAATCTGACGCTTCATTTCTTCCTCCATTTGACGAAGAAATAGAAAATTATTATGAAAGCGAAGAGTTTAAACAACAAATATTTGGTTGCATTGCAAAGGATTATAAAGAAAATGTCGTATTACCTTTAGTTGTTACCGGGCTTCCAGTCACTTGTTTTGGTAGTCAGCATGAGCAATTACAACGTGCACTAAAAAAAGAAACTTCCGTACAAATTGATGGGAAATTTATTAATATTACGGTTGAAAATGCTTTGATTCTTCAGCAACCGATCGCTTTACATGCCTATTTCTTAAAAGAGGGAATCATTCAGGAACAAGATCGCATCTTAATTATTGATGGTGGATTTCGTACATTAGAAATGACAGATATGAAACAGAATGTCATTTTAAATCATTATGAGACGGAACTAGGATGTAGCAAGCCTTTGAAAAATATTAAGAATATCCTGCAGAATCATGCGGGTGAAAGTAATCAATTGCATATTAATGACATGCCAAAAATATTAGAAAAAGGATATGGAGATAAAGAAGAAAATTATGAGACAAGTCAGGTGGATATTTTAATTCAAAAAGAGTTGGATACACATTTCCAAGACATCATGCGTGTATTACAAGAACAATTTAAGTTAGACCAGTATGATACTATTATTTGGACAGGAGGAATAGTAGATCTCCACAAAAAACAAATTGAAAAAATGCAAGGTGAAATTGTTTCTTTCCGTATGGTAGACGCTTCAAAAGAGGCCGCGCTTCATGGATACTATATTATTGGAAGTCAAGTATTTGAGGACATCACCACTCAATCTGCATATAAATCCAAATTATAATGACGACCGAAATGGAGTTCGTTGAATAGACGTGCCAAATTGTGTGGCTTCTTTTCCAAATATAAATAAGAAAAGATAAAAAGTGCTTGTATAGAGGAAATGTTTAAAATTGAGAATAAAAATAACTAATATATAGGGGGTCTTCCTTTTTAAAGAATAAGACCTCCTATGCATTTATTTTGTAATTTAGATGATTTAAAAACTTTTCCTCCAAGATATGGATACCTACATACAAATTTCATATTACGGATATGATTCGATCAAACATAAAACTATTTAGAAAGGAAGAATAATATGGAATGCATAAAAATGACGAAATGGAGTTGGTATCATGTGAAAACTAGTGAGCTTGAAGAAATTTCTTCTATAATCCCCCGTGATGTAACATCTTATTTCCCTCAATTTGTAAAGAAAATAAGTTCTCCTTGTGAAAATGGATTATATGTTTATACGTTATCACCAAGTCAAACTTGTGTATATGGTTCGTTTTTATATGATCAAGATAAAAAGGACGCCAAAATTCAAAAATTTCTTCATTATTTCGTAGCTCATGGGATACTGATAACGGTCCAAGAAAAAGAGGAAGAAGATTTTCAAGAATTAATACATAATTTCCCTATAGGTATAAAAAATTGTAATAGTTCCGCTGAAGGACTATGTGCCATCTTATCGATATTTATATCTCACTATTTACGAAAGGTTGACTATTTTGAAAACAATTTCAGAAATGTGTTATGGGATTTTTATCATCATAATAACATAGCAGTTTTAGAAAGGATTTATCATATTCGTCATGAATTATTTATGAACACACATGTGTTTCGCTTAATACAAGAAGTGTTACAAGGCCTAAAAGAAGCTTGGTTAGAAAAACTAACAAACACCCTTTGTTATAAACAAACACACGTAAAATTAGAGCGTGGATTACAACTTGTTAAAGAGTACCAAGAAGAATTAGACACGATGATTCATTTGCAAGAAGTTGTTTCTTCTCATCGTGGGAATGAAATTATGAAAGCTCTTACTGTATTAACTGCTGTGAGTACGCCTTTGACAGCCTTAGGAGCATTATGGGGTATGAATTTTAAATACATGCCTGAACTAGAATGGAAATATAGCTATTTAATCGCTCTCTTATTTATTATTTTCACAACAGCGGGTATGTATATGTATATGCGATTCAAAGGGTGGACAGGTGATTTATTACGAGTAAAGAAAAAGAAGTCTTTTTTTAAATCTAATTGATCCTGTTTATAAAAAATATGATAGACATATAGTTAATAATATTTATTAATTGGGGTAGTGCCATATCCCTATCAAGTTAAAGTTTTGATGTCCCCGCAATGATAAAAATAAACTTGGTTTCCATAAAAAACATAATATTTTCATTTAAAGGCTATGAAGTGAAATGTCATCATCTTCATCACGTTTGACCTTCAAGAAATAAAAAGTTAAACTATTCTTGTACTCGAAGTACTATTATAGTACTGGAGAGATAATAACTTTACTATTTTGGTATGAGGTGAATAAATGATGAAAGATCGGATTGCCAAAACTGCTATTGCGCTTTTTCATGTAAGGGGAATAAAATTCACAATGAGTGATTTAGCTCGTGATCTAGGTGTAAGCAAAAGTACGCTTTACGAGCATTTTCCATCTAAGGACGAGCTTATTGGTTATGTAGTTGAGCAAATAAATGAAGAAGCCCAAATACGTTTTCGGGAAATTATCGATAATTCGAATTTGACCATACCGGAAAAATTAAAAGGGATTCTTTTAATTGTGCCTAAGGATTTTCAGCACAGCTTCGTACGTTTACTGATTGAACTGCGACGTTACCATCCAGAGCAGTGGGCAAAAATAGAACAAGGCATAAATGAAGAATGGGAGGTAATTACTGGGCTAGTTGAAGAGGGCATCAATAGCGGTGTTTTACGTTCAATGGACATTCCAGTGCTAATCCAAACACTCAAAACGTTAATGAAATCAATTTTTGAACAGGGGAGTATAGCCTCTAACCAAATTACTCTACAAGAGTCACTTGCAATGATGGCCGATATCATATTGCATGGAATCACAAGTAAGGATTAAATAGTACTTCTACATAAAAAATGAGTAGGGTCACAATAACCATACAGGTTAACGTAGCCCCGCTCATTTTTTATTTTTATCCCGCTTTAATGGGCAGTAAGATTCCTACCTCAAAATTCAGTGAAAGCAAAGAATTTAGGTGGGAGATCAACTGCCCATAAAAGTCCGATTGGTGAGGGCTGATAATCAGTGGGGGATGAAGAAAACCCCACTGATTAAAGTTTCACTTTATGTCGATTTTACTTAAGGGTAATTATACTTTACAGTCTGGAAGATTTCGGTATAATATAAAATGAGTACCAAAAATAATTTTTCGGTACTGAAGGTACGGATTAAGATAATCAGAGATGGAAACGAAAAGTTTGTAATTTTAAATTGTTTTTTCAATTTGGCTGGGATGTCCTTGAAGATAAAATACGGGTATAGGAGGAATGTAAATGGATTTTTTTGAGACTGTTATAATTATTGTGAATTTTAGTATTCTAGGCTGTATATTGTTTTTTAGTGAGAAAATAAAACAATGGTCTGTCTTCATTCTAACAGTTGCCTTTTGTGTGGTTGTTGTGCAGCTTATCGTAGAAGGGTATCGCTGGCAGATGATTCCTGCTTATTTGTCCCCATTTATTTTAACAAGCTGCTATCTATTTGCTGAATCAAAAAAGAACGTTAAAAGTTGTGGGGCATTCACAGTCAAGACAGCGCTACTGGTCATTTATTTGACTATTGCGGTCATGCTTCCTTCCCTCATGCCGGTAGTTTTATTTGAAAAAACGAGCGGTCCCTTCAAGGTTGGTACTACACTTTATCATTGGATTGATTATAATCGAGAAGAACCTTATATGAAAGATTTGAACGGCCGGCGCGAGCTGATGGTTCAGGTTTGGTATCCTGCAAAAGAAAAAGGAGAGATGAATCGCGCACCTTATATCCATAACTCGGATGAGATTGCCAAGGGGTTGGAAAAATCATTGTCTATTCCAGCATTCGCGTTTCATCATCTAGGCTTGATGAAGTCGAATGCATTCATGGAAGCTCAATTGTCAGATTCAGAGGAACGTTATCCGGTCCTACTCTTTTCCCATGGTTTAAGCGGTTTTCGCAATCAAAACACGTTTGAGGTGGAGGAGTTGGCCAGCCAAGGTTACATCGTCGTAGGAATTGATCATACCTATGATGCTGCAGCTACCGTCTTTCCAGATGGCAGAACCGCTTTTGTACAGTCGATCAATTTAACTGATTTTGCCGAACGAGATCGCCATATCAAATTATGGAAGGAAGATGTTGTTTTTGTACTTAATCAAATAGAGAAGCTTAACCAAAGCGATAAAGATAATCGCTTTACAGGAAGAATGGATACATCCCGAATTGGAATGTTTGGACATTCTTATGGTGGAGCTACAGCTGCGCAAGTGTTAGTGGAAGACTCCCGTGTCAAAGCAGCCATCAATATGGATGGTACATTATATGGGGAAAATGTTCCGAAATCTAGAGTTGGAAAACCGTTTTTGATTATGAATGCAGAGACTAGTGATGATTCCACGAAAGATTTTTTAGAGGGAAAAGTTCGTAGTGACCATGCACTTGCAGGTGGTGGCATGTCAATGGTTATTCCCCATACCAATCATACGAGTTTCACTGATTTTCATTTGTTCTCTCCTTTGTTACGAAGCTTAGATGAAGATCCAAGATACGTTCACCGTATTATAAACGAATTCAGTCTCGCTTTTTTTGATCGATATGTGAAACAGGTAGACGATAGCTCTGCGCTTGAAAAATTGGACTCCAAATACCCAGAAGTGAAATTTAAAGTGAATTAATGACAATGTCTTTTAATATATTTGCTAACAGTTGGGTATATATTTTAATCATCAAGAAAGATTGCCCTCTGTAGCATACAGAGGGCAATCTTTTTTAAATTAATATAAAGGAGTTTTTTTATGTTTAATAGATTGAAGTATTTTCTTTTATCCGAGAAAGAAATAGTTGAAACTGTGAAGAATTACAAGGAGGAAAAAATACATGTTTTCATAATAAAAGATTTTTTAGGGGAGTTAATCTTAATAAGAACTCTTATATTTTTAATGTTTGTTCCAATATCAACTTTTATTTTTTCAGTTGTAATTTTTGGAGCTGTTTTCTTTTTATCCGGTATTAAGATTACCATTTGGGGCATTGCTATAATGTTATTGGTTCCAATAACATTACTTTTCTATATGAATATAACTAATACATCAATTATTATTACTGATTTAGTGAAGAAATTTTTATTAACCATAAAATATCTAAATCCATTTTACTCAATATTAAATAAACCTTGGTTATTTATTTTTGAATTATTATTTGGTTTTTTATATGTCTTCGTGCTATCTTTGTTTTCTATTTGGATAGTATTACATTCATTAGAAATAGGTTTCTCTGAATTTAGTTCAGAGGACAATCGAAGTTTCCAATTTTCAATTATTATTTTGCATACAGCAATTTATTTGTTTATAAGAGTTCATGGCCAGCCTTGTAAGACAACTAAGCAAAAAATTAAAAAACTGAAAATGAAATTTTATTTATGGTTTTGTTCTATGATTGCAAGTATTGTATATATATTTGAATCACTCTTTAATTATATGAATGGAATTCAAGCAATTTATTTTATATTTGTTTTAATGATTGCTTTAGAAAGAACAGTGACACATTATAAGAAATTTATAGATTTTTTAGAATCTGAAAATTTGTATGAAAAATAATTTTAGAGAGAAAAGTCATTTGAAATATAAAAAGTTATACCTACTAAGTACTGAACGAGTAAAAAAACGTTATTCTTTCTCTAGAATCCTAGGAAAGGATAGCGTTTTTTATGTCTATTTTTGTATCTGATGAACTACAACTATTTGCTCAAGAAATTCAATGTTATTTATCCCCGAACATCTTAAGAAATCTTGCCAGAGAGTCTGGTTTCGTGCAACGAACCTGTAAATTCCAAACAAAAAGTTTACTCAATTTATGAGTATGTATGGAAAAAGAAAGAGATTCAATAATGCTTTGTTTAACATTAATTTATACAGAAATACATATTAAACAATATGTAATAATACATTTTATGATAATTTATTAAGATAAAATGTTATATTTTTGGGTGGAATATATAAATGGAGGAAATGTTATGAACAAGAATTTAAAATTTACTCAAATGATGATCGGTATTAGTACGATGGCATTATCATTTGGAAGTATTCAAACACAGGTATCCGCAGAAGAAAAAGCACCCTATAATCTGTTGCAGATGAAACCAATTGGAACAGAAACTTCAAAAGATGAAATGGCTCATGCTACAAAAGCGGACGAAACATTGAATTTTGAAGAGCGTTTAAAAGTAGGCGATTTTTCACAACGACCTACTTCGGTGATGAAACATGATGAAAGGCAATTAAAGCAAAGCTATACTCTGGCAGAATTGAATAAAATGTCTGATAGTGAATTCATTGATACGCTATCAAGAGTTTCATGGAATCAAATTACAGACTTATTTCAATTCAATCAAGATACGAAAGCTTTTTATCAAAATAGAGATCGCATGAACGTTATTATTGATGAATTGGGACAACGAGGGAAATCTTTTACGAAAGAGGACTCAATGGGGATTGAAACTTTCGTTGAGATATTACGTTCTGCTTTTTATGTGGGATATTTTAATAATGAAGTAGGTTACTTAAATGAGAGAAACTTCCATGACAAATGTTTACCAGCATTAAAAGCTATTGCAAAAAACCCAAACTTTACATTAGGTACAGCTGAGCAAGATAGAGTAGTAGTTGCGTATGGGAAATTAATTAGTAATGCTTCTAGTGATGCTGAAACAGTACAATATGCGGCAAATATTTTAAAACAGTTTAATGATAACCGTTCTATGTATGCTAATGATTATACGAAAGAACAAGCTGTATATGAAATCGTAAAAGGTATTGATTATGATATACAATCTTATTTGCAGGAAACGAATAAAAAGCCTAATGCAACAATGTGGTATGGAAAGATAGATAACTTTATAAATGAGGTTAGTAGAATTGCTCTCATACGGAATTTAACAACTGAGAATAGTTGGCTAATTAATAACGGTATTTATTATGCAGGACGTTTAGGGAAATTTCATAGCAATCCAAACAAAGGATTGGAAGTTATTACACAAGCGATGAATATGTATCCTCGCCTAAGTGGACCTTATTTTATAGCGGTAGAGCAAATCAAAACAAACTACGGTGGAAAAGATTATGATGGAAATACAGTAGATTTACAGAAAATACGTGAAGAAGGGAAGTTACAATACTTACCTAAAACATATACATTTGATGATGGATCTATTGTTTTTAAGACAGGCGATAAAGTAACCGAAGAGAAAATTAAAAGGTTATATTGGGCAGCCAAAGAAGTAAAGGCACAATATCACCGTGTAATTGGAAATGATAAAGCACTAGAACCAGGTAACGCAGATGATGTGCTGACAATTGTAATTTATAATAATCCAGATGATTATCAATTAAATAGACAATTATATGGATATGAAACGAACAACGGCGGTATTTATATTGAAGAGAAGGGTACTTTCTTTACATATGAGCGTACACCAAAACAGAGTATTTATAGTCTAGAAGAGTTATTCCGTCACGAATTCACTCATTATTTACAAGGAAGATACGAGGTTCCTGGTCTATTTGGGAGCGGAGAACTATATCAAAATGAACGCTTAACTTGGTTCCAAGAGGGGAATGCAGAATTCTTTGCAGGATCTACACGTACAAATAATGTTGTTCCACGTAAAAGTATTATAAGTGGCTTATCATCTAATCCGGCAAGCCGTTATACTGCAAAGCAAACTTTGTTCGCAAAATATGGATCATGGGATTTTTATAATTATTCCTTTGCACTACAGTCTTATCTATATAATCATCACTTTGAAACCTTTGATAAGATTCAGGATTTAATCCGTGCGAACGATGTGAAAAATTATGACGCGTATCGGGAAGCATTAAGTAAAGATCCACAGCTGAATACAGAATATCAAACGTATATGCAGCAGTTGATTGATAATCAAGATAAATACAATGTACCGCAAGTAACAAATGATTACTTAATACAACATGCACCTAAGCCGTTAGCTGAAGTGAAGAAAGAAATTGTAGATGTAACTAATATAAAAGATGCAAAAATTACAAAACATGAGTCTCAATTCTTTAACACATTTACTGTAGAAGGCAAGTACATAGGTAGTACATCAAAAGGTGAGTCTGAAGACTGGAAAACGATGAGTAAACAAATCAATCAAACCTTGGAGCAGTTGTCTCAAAAAGAATGGAGCGGCTATAAAACAGTTACAGCCTATTTTGTTAACTACCGTGTGAATGCAGAAAATCAGTTTGAATATGATATTGTTTTCCATGGTGTTGCAACAGAGGAAAAAGAAAAAACAACGACTATAGTAAATATGAATGGACCATATAGCGGGATAGTAAATGAAGGAATTCAATTCCATAGTGATGGCACAGAAAGTGAAGATGGAAAAATTATTTCTTATCTATGGAACTTTGGAGATGGTACAACAAGTACTGAAGCCAGCCCAATCCATGTATATGGGGAAAAAGGAACATATACTGTGGAACTAACTGTGAAAGATAGCAGAGGAAAAGAAAGTAAAGAACAAACAAAAGTTACTGTAAAACAAGATCCGCAAACAGGTGGATCCCTTGAAGAGGAAAAGGTACTCCCATTTAATGAGCTTGTAAAAGGAAATCTAATTGCTCCTGATCAAACAGATGTTTATACGTTTGACGTTACAGTTCCAAAAGAAGTAGATATTTCTGTGGTAAATGAACAAAACATTGGGATGACATGGGTACTTTATCATGAATCAGACATGCAAAATTACGTAGCTTGTGGTGAAGATGAAGGAAATGCTATAAAGGGAAAATTCGTAGCGAAACCAGGAAAATATTATTTGAATGTGTATAAATTTGATGATAACACTGGTGAATATTCATTATTAATAAAATAATTTTATTTTTAATATGTATATAAGGGTTGGTTGTTTAGGAAGAGTCTGTCACGATAGGCTTCTCCTATTTTTTACTCTAAAATAAGTTAATAAATTAGGTAATTATCTTTAAAAATAAATCATTATAAACCTAAAATATTAAATTAAAAAATAGAAGAGAGGGTGCTTGCGTCTTAATAAGACTACTATTAGGAGTTATGTCACATTTCGATTAAATAAAATATCATAAAATCCTCAGAAAAAATTTTTTTGCATGTTCATTCATTTAGGGTAATTCTCAACTCTTAAGCTGATGTATGTGGGGGACCGACTCATATACATCAGCTTAAATAATTAGATATTTTATTTATTAAGTTACGCGAAATTTTATTCGTATAGGAGGAAGGCGCATTTAATTCTTTTTTCGAATGTTATTCATGTTTATCGTATTCCATCGAATGCGCTTGTTACCAAGTGATGTACATAGGAATCATCAAACTTATCACCGGTTACTAGCAACCGATAAAAAATTGGTCCGTAAATGAGATCGATGGATAATTCAATATCAAGGTTTTCTTTCAATTCTCCTCTTTGAATTCCCTTCTCTAGAAGTTGCTTTGCTTGCAGTCGACGGGGCTGGAAACATCGAGTGCGATATTCCTCTTCCAGTTTTAAGTCAACGTTTGATTTTCTCTTTGCAACCAGAAGTTCGTAGTCGCTTAAATGGATTATTCATGTCTATTTTCTTTTTGGGTGTTGCTGTTGGATCCTTTTTCCGAGGATGGAGTGTAGCATTGTGGATCGGAATCGCTTTTCCGACCATAGCGCTGCTTTATTTTGCCACAGAGAAATAGTTCAATAATCAAATTTAAACAGACCGGATTCGCTTGAATGCATATTCATTAATATGTCTGATTTTTATAGATTATTTGCGGTTATTTTGAAGTTTTTACATCACAACCAGATTTTTTGTCTCTATCGCTAAAAGAGGGCAAAACTCACCATATAAAATGTGTCCGAATTCCATTTAGACTATGAAAAAAGAGAGCTTGCGCTAGACAACAAGCCCTCTAAAAAATAACGTAATTGAGATATCTATATATTAACAGTTATTTTCTAACGATTCTATATGTCTTATGTTGAGAAATAAATTATAAGTGGCTTGATAACGCTAAAATGAATTATTGACATAATATTTCGACGATAATATAATAAATCTCGAATTCAAGATAACTTGTAAAGGATTGGTAATTATGAGAGCTTATCTTTAAAGTGATTTGTTATATTATCAAGGGAATTACAGCCAATCACTAAACGTATGAAAAGGATCTAAAAATTTATGGACTTAATGCAACTGAATTTGCAGTGCTTGAGCTACTATACAGTAAAGCTGATCGGCCTATAAAAAAATTGAGGACAAAATATTACTTGTAAGTTTTTGTATCACGTATGCATCAATTATTTCAGAAGGTATTGAATTGGTGACACTAATTTTTCCACAGCATAGAGAGGGGATTCGGCAAATATTTGGTAGTTTGGACTATATTGAGAAAAAATGATAAGTAAACAGTTGAAAAAGTTAGGATATTACGCACAGAAAGTGTAAGTTTTTAGATGTTATTTCTGTTTAGTAATATCCTAATTAAATATAAATTAAATAAATAGGAGGGAAAATTAATAAATAGTAGTAAATGTATTGTAGTACAAAATAAAGAAATTATGTAATTGCAATTAATATAGTAGGAAATAAAGTTGTTATGTTCACGTATACATATCGTCCTTTTCATTATAAATCTTTCATAAAGCGGAGAGTGGGTATCAAGAATGGAATTACGTCATTTAGAGTATTTTATTCAAGTTTGTAATAATAATAGTTTTACTAAAGCTGCGGAAGTTCTAGGTATTTCACAGCCGACTTTAAGTCAACAAATCCGTGTGTTAGAAGGTGAACTTGATACACCCTTGTTTCATCGAGTTGGAAGAGGTATCAAAATGACAGAAGCGGGTAAGCTGCTATTTGATAAAGGAAAATTTATCATGCAACAATTTGATGACGTTTATAATGAAATTTTTGAATTAAAGGGTGTAAAAAGAGGTGTAATTACTGTAGGAGGTTTATTAGAGGATCTCACTTATTTAACACCTTATATTATGAAGTTTCAACAACATTATCCCAACATCGTAGTAAAGATTATAGAATCTGAAGTTGCTGTAAATCAAATCGTTGACAAAAATATTGATTTCGGGATTACACGTAGTGCTCAAATTCCAGACACATTAACAAACACCCTTTTGTATAGTGAAGAGCTCGTCCTTGTCATTCCCAAAAATCATCCTTTGAATGAAAAATCATTTGTTTCTTTTCGAGAATTAGTGGGGCTGAGTAGAATAATGGTTTCATGTAGTTGTCGTGAATCTATTAAAATATATTGTGAGAGTTTAGGGTTATCTTTATCTGAAGCAAATATAGAAACAAAATCTTCTATTTCTCTATTGAGCCTTGTATACAATGGACATGGGGTTGCCATAATACCTCTTTCACTGGTTAACTTTGTTAATAATGATACTTTGAGCATAGTTCGTATTACTGACCCAACACCAAGCCAAGATATTAATCTTATTCACTTTGATGATAAATTTTTAAGTTTTGCAGCACGTATCTTTATGCAGAAGTTAAATGATTCGCAAAAAGTATCAGTGTAATAGAAATAATAATGATTCTAGTGTAAAATTTGAAAAAATCTATAAGTCTTAAGATAAAGCAAATATTAAAGTCAAAGGGTAGTGGCTTTATATGTGTGGTGTGATCGATTTTTGACTTTTACTTAAGGGAAAGGGGTAGACTTTGCACGGAGAGAAGGATGTAAAAAACAAATCAAGTTTAAGCTATCAACTCTTTGGTCCTATTAAATAGTAATAGATTCCAATAGGGATATACAATGCTATTTCGAATCTACATACCCTTATTGCAGAAAGAAAACCACCGGCATTATACCGGTGGTTTTGACTTAGAAAGCAAAGCAAGTACAACCGATACCCCATGTAGTTCCATCTTTTCCTATTACGGTATGAGTGTGTTGATGGAGAGGGTTACTGCAACTATGTAACTTGTTATCATAGGAATCGTGAGAAAGTATAGTGTTGGCTAGGTTAGCACCACCATACCCATAAACTCCCGTCGGTGACCAATCAGGTGATGCTGGCGGCAATTCAGGTGATAAATTTTTAAATTCATCATTTCCATACACAACCTGTCCACCCATAATGGTGAGTAATGATTCAAGGTTTTTGATTTCTTCTTCTGGCACAGTAAAGTAGTCAGCAGACAATACAGCAAGATCAGCAAACTGACCTACTGCCAGGGTTCCCTTTTTACCTTCATCACCAGAGAACCACGCACTTCCTTTTGAATATAATTCCAGGGCTACTTTTCTATCAAGTTTATTTTTTTCATCGTATATAGAAAGCCCACCAATGGTTTTTCCGGCAACCATCCAGTAAAGAGCAACCCAAGGGTTATAGCTGGAAACCCTGGTTGCATCACTACCAGCGCCAACAGGTATACCAAGGTCTAACATACGATAAATCGGAGGAGTACGCTTTGCAGCTTCCTTTCCGTATAAATCAACAAAGTATTCACCTTGAAAAGCCATGCGGTCTTGGATGGCAATACCGCCATTTAAAGCCTTAACACGTTCCATGCTACGATCTGAGATTGTTTCTGCATGATCAAACCACCATCGTAGACCATTAAAAGGAATTTCACTGTTAACTTCCTCGAATACATTTAAGAAACGTGTGATTGACTCATCATAAGTTGCATGTAAACGGAAGGGCCAACGGTTTTCCACCAATAGAGAAATTACTTTCTTTAAGTCAGCTTCCATTATCGTAGCTAGTTCAGGCCGTGGCATTTGAAATTTTTCAAAATCGGCTGCTGAGAATACTAACATCTCTCCGGCACCATTCATTTTATACTTATCAGTTCCTTGACCTGGAGAAACAATTTTTGCCCATGAAGCAAAGTCTTCATATTCATGATTTGGATTCTGCGTAAATAGATTATAAGCAATACGCAAAGTTAATTGTTCCTTCTCGGCTAAATGTTCAACAACTTTGTAATCATCAGGATAATTTTGGAATCCACCACCTGCGTCAATAGCACTTGTAATACCTAATCTATTTAATTCGCGCATAAAATGGCGAGTTGAATTAATCTGGTCGTCAAAATTAAGTGCTGGTGCTTTACCCAAACTTGAATAAAGAATAGAAGCGTTAGGATTCGCAATTAAAAGGCCCGTTGGATTACCTCGTTTATCCCGCTCAATTAAGCAGCCTGGAGGGTCTGGTGTATCTTTTGTATATCCCAGTGCATGCAGCCCAGCACGATTTACAAGTGCTCTATCGTAAAGATGTAGCACAAATACAGGAGTGTCTTCAGAAACGGCATTAATTTCTTCCAAAGTTGGCAACCGTCTCTCTTTAAATTGAAATTCAGACCAACCTCCAACTACCCTTACCCACTGAGGAGCAGGTGTACGCCTTGCCTGTTCTTTGAGCATTTCTAGAGCAATAAAAAGTGATGGCACGCCTTCCCAACGTAATTCCATATTATAATGCAGACCACCACGAATAACGTGTATATGAGAGTCATTCAGGCCTGGAATAGCTCTCTTTCTTTTAAGGTCTATTTTCTTTGTTTTTTCCGTGGCACTATTAAGAAGCTCATCTCCACCTACTGCAGTGACTAAACCATCAGTTATGGCGATAGCAGATACCTCAGGCTGAGAAGGGTCAAGGGTAGTAATTTTTCCGTTATATAAGATCATATCCGGTAAATTCATGTTCACACCTCGTCTACTTTCTATTATTTTGTAACCATGGATGAAATAATTTACCGAAAATCGGCATGACTACCCATGATAGCAAGGACACTATACATACTGAAACAAAAAAGGCCGACATAATAGGATTCATATGTTTTATAATAGGTCCTATCACTTTAGGAACTAACATGCTAAGAGGCCATACACCCAAAAGGGTAACGATAGACATTTTCCATTTTGGCGGTGGAACTGGCGTTTTCGGAGTAACAAACCAATAAGCCAAACTACTTTCAGTTTTGTAACTCGGATTAGTAACTTGAAATTGTTCTGCCGTTTTTAACAAATCCCGGCGAATGTCTGATTCTTGCCAAGCACGTAGATGCTCATACGTATCAAAGCGAAAAATAACAGTATACTCTCTCGATTCGTTATTTGGGACTATTAGATTTACACCTAAATGCCCTGGGAATTTAGTAGCGGCAGCTTCGATTTCATGTCTCCATGTTTCAAACTGTTTTTCTTTACCTTGTTGAATTTCCCATGTAACAATCGTTGTTACTGGATCAGCAGCATCCATCGTGTTCCCTGTATAAGTCTCTTCGACAGCTACTCCTTCTTGTTTCATATTTTCCTGCTTGGAAGCGCGCCGTGCACCATAGTATATGCGTATTCTACTCCTTGACCATAAGCGCCAGTGTGCTCCTTTACAATTTCCATTACAGCATCATAAGTGTCTTTGTGTGCCCAGTCACGTTGGTATTCAAGTAAAACTTGAATTGCTGTCACTGGAATTGCACCAGCTTGTTCTACACGACGCATAGCAGCGTTATGTGCTGTCAGACTAGTACCACCTGAAGCATCATCAACTGCATACACTTCATAGCCAGCTTTCATTGCTTCAAGCACAGGGAATGCAAGGCAAACTTCAGTCCAAAGTGCTGCAAATATTAATTTCTTTCTACCTGTTGCTTTAACTGCTTCAACAAATTTTGGATCTTCCCAAGAGTTCATTGAACTGCGTTCTATAATTTCATGGTTTGGGAATATATCAAGAATTTGTGGCCAAAAATAACCAGAAAAGCTGCGTGTCTCAACTGTAGTAAGAATAGTAGGTACGTTAAAAGTTTTTGCTGATTTAGCAAGTAGCATAACGTTATTAATCAATGTTTGTCTATCAATACTTGCAACTCCAAAAGTCATTTGAGGTTGAAAATCAATCAAAATTAATGCACTGTTCTCCGGATTTAACAATTCTAAATTACTCATAATAAAACGCTCCTTTTTTAATTGTTTAAAATTGTAATCGTAAAAATAAAATTTTTGCTATACCTTTTAAATTAAAAGAGAGTGCTGATTTAATCAGCACTAAATGTATACTATCCATTTTTTTGAAAGTGATTTAAAGCTATTTCTTTGAAATACATTTATCCCGCATTAACGGGCAGTAAGACCCCCACCTCAAAATTCAGCGGAAGCAAAGAAGTTAGGTGGGGGATCAACTGCCTGTAAAAGCCCGATTGGTTCAACTAATAATCAGTGGGGGATGAACAAAACCCCCACTGATTAAAGTTTCACTTTATGCATTTTGTTTACTAAGATCTCGCTGAGCTCCTATATAGCTTCCAATTATATTTTGATAGCCTGGAAGATTGCTAGCAAGCAAATTGCCAAAACCTTCGACATCGTTGCGCCAATCGCGTTGTAATTCGCAAGCTACGCTAAACCAGTTCATAAGTTGCACACCACTATGTGCCATACGAGTATTGGCAGCATCTGCAACTTGTTTACTGAAAGTTCCTGAAGCATCAGTAACAGCAAATACTTCATATCCAGCTTTTATAGCGGACAGTGCCGGGAAAGCAACACAAACGTCCGTAACTACGCCTGCGATGATAAGTTGTTTTTTTCCAGTGTCTTCGATTGCTTTTACAAAATCATCATTATCCCATGCGTTAATTTGTCCAGGTCGAGCTATTTTTGGTGCATGAGGAAAGAGATCAACCAATTCTTGCATTAAAGGTCCATTAGGCCCGTTTTCAAAACTTGTTGTTAAAATAACTGGTAAATCAAAAAACTTAGCAGTATGAGCAAGAGCTAAAACATTGTTCTTGAATTCATCAACACCATAGTCACGTACTAGTCCGGACATAAGACCAGTTTGATGATCTACTAAAAGCACGACAGCATCATCTTTGTTAATACGAGAATAGAGATCAGTCATTATGTATTCCTCCTAAAAATTAAGTAATCGAAGAAAGTTTAAATAGTCGAATACTATCATAAGTTTCTTCGTTTATAACTAAGCTGACCAATAATATTGGTTATAGCAGCATTCACAGAACATGAAGTGCTATACAATTTTATAGTATTTGAAAACTGATTCGTTAATCAATTCTAAATTATCTATAATTCGTATAGGTCGTAACTATAGTTGTTTTCACTATAAAATAGATTGGTTTTACCTATACATCCTATAGATAGAACAATATTGATAGTCACCTATTTTTGTTATTACAATTGAATAGGAGTAATGTTCAGTAATTATTTTATGATGAAAAAGGTATTAGAGGGGGGATTGTTCCAAAAGGAGAAAATGAATTCTTTGGAATAATAGAGTTTCATACTTAGAGTTCACAACATAAACGTGCATGAATAGGTTATGACATTCATCCGGATTATTGAAGAAAAGGATACATATTAGAATATTTTTTGGAGGTAGAAGCATGGCTAAAATTACTGTAGGAACCGAAAATCAAGAACCAATTGAGATATATTATGAGGATTATGGCACAGGAAAACCAGTTGTACTAATTCATGGTTGGCCGTTAAGTGGTCGATCTTGGGAATACCAAGTTCCCGCTCTTGTTGAGGCTGGATACAGAGTTATAACATATGATCGTCGAGGATTTGGAAAATCATCTCAGCCGTGGGAAGGGTATGAATATGATACCTTTACTTCTGATTTACATCAACTATTAGAACATTTAGAGCTTCAAAATGTCACACTTGTTGGTTTTTCTATGGGTGGAGGCGAAGTAGCCCGGTATATTAGTACGTATGGAACAGATCGTATTGAAAAGGCTGTTTTTGCTGGAGCAGTACCTCCATATTTATACAAATCAGAGGATCATCCTGAAGGGGCATTAGATGATGCAACAATTGAAGCGTTCAAAAGTGGTGTGATTAATGACCGCCTTGCATTTCTTGATGAATTTACTAAGGGATTTTTCGCGGCTGGTAATCGAACAGATTTAGTTAGTGAGCCATTCCGTTTATATAATTGGGATATTGCAGCCAGTGCATCACCTAAAGGAACGCTTGATTGTATTACTGCCTTTAGTAAGACTGATTTTAGAAAAGACTTGGAGAAGTTTAATATACCTACCCTTATTATTCATGGTGATTCAGATGCAACTGTACCATTTGAATATAGTGGGAAATTAACACATGAAGCAATTCCTAATTCTAAAGTAACGTTAATAAAGGGTGGTCCACATGGGCTAAATGCAACGCATGCCAAAGAATTTAATGAAGCACTCCTATCATTTTTAAAGGACTAATTACAACTATATAATTGTTAATTGATAAATTATAAACAAGTAAAAAATAAAGCTTTATAAAAGATGCTCTTGGATAAATCCAGGAGCATTTTTTAAATGGTGATATTGAGATGTTAGGTTGATAAATCTCCATTAATTTTGGATTGAATACTCTTCTTAACAGCTAAAATATATTGATTAGAGTTTTTTAGATTTCTTAGAAGTATTGTTATATTACTATCAAGATAATATTTTGAATAATCCTCAAAACAAAGAAATATACATTTTTTTGAGGAGGAAATATCTTGTCAGAAAACAATAAAATCTTATTAATTTTTATAATTGGTAGAATTTTTGTGGAAATAATTCTCTTAATATATTAAAATAACATCGTATTATGTCAGATTTTAATTAGGGGAGAGAAATTTTATGTTGAAAAAAATCATTCCAGTTGCTTTAGCATTAAGTACAGTTACTTTTACTAGTGTATTTGCTATGCCTTCAGCCCAAGCAAGTACAGAACCAAACCGCTACATAGATGTACAAATGCTCGGTATTAACGATTTTCATGGGCAACTAGACACTGTAAAAAAAATTAACAATAAAGATGCAGGGGGAATTGAGTACTTAGGGGCTTATTTACGTGATCGTGAAAAACAAAATCCAAATACATTAAAGGTACATGCTGGAGATGTTGTTGGAGCAAGTACTCCTGTTTCAGCATTATTACAAGACGAACCTACAATTGAATTTCTAAATGATTTGAAATTCGATGTTGGAACGATAGGAAATCATGAATTTGATGAAGGTGTTGAAGAAATGAACCGCCTTATTTATGGTGGATACCATGAGAAAACAGGGAATTTTAAAGGAGCAAAATTCCCATATGTTGCTGCAAATTTCTATAATAAATCCACCGGTCGTTTATTTTTACCACCATTCACTATAAAAAAGGTACAAGGAGTTCCTGTTGGATTTATCGGAGTCGTAACAACGGATGTTCCTAACCTTGTTATGCCTACTATGCTAAAGAATGTAGAAATTACAGATGAAGTTGAAGCTATTAACAAATCCGTAAAGCAATTAAAAAAACTAGGCGTTAAATCTATCGTTGTTCTTGCACATAACGGAGGTATAACAGATGGGAACGGCGTAACAAATGGTGATATCGTCCGATTAGCAAATGAGACTGATCCAGAAGTCGATGTTATTTTTGGTGGCCATAGCCACACTTATGTAAATGGAACTGTTAATAATAAACTTGTCGTACAAGCAAATTCATATGGTATGGCTTTTGCTGATGTTGATGTAAAGATTGATCGTAAAACACAAGATATTGTTGAGAAAAAAGCAGAAATTGTTACAACTTATCATGAAGGCATAGAGCCTGATAAAAAAATAAAGAAGAAGATGGAGAAATATCAAGCAAAAATCGCACCTCTTGTTAATGAAGTTGTAGGTAAGTCTATTGCGCCACTAGATCGCAAACTCAATATGGCTGGTGAATCTACTCTTGGAAATTTAGTTGCTGATGCCCAGCGTGCAACAATGCAATCCCAAATTGCACTTATGAATCCTGGTGGTATTCGTAATGACTTAGATGCTGGTGATATTACATGGGGAGAGATATATGGTATTCAACCATTCGGAAATCAATTAATAAAAGTAAATTTAACAGGTCAAGACATTCGTGATATTTTAAATCAACAATGGCAAAAAGACATAACAAGAATGCTTCAAATTTCAGGAATCCAATACACTTGGGATGCGAACAAGCCCAATGGAGAAAAAGTAACAAGTATTCGCTTAACGAATGGAGAAGAAATTATTCCTTCTAAAACTTACAGCGTCGTTGCTAACGCATTTCTAGCTTCAGGGGGAGATGGATTTGTATCCTTTAAAAACGGTAAAGATGCTGAAACAGGACCAACTGATTTTGAAGCATTAGTAGATTATATAAAAAAATCAAAAGAACCAATTCAGTCTATTATTGATGGAAGAATTCAAAAGATAAATTAGGTTTTTATTAATCTCAAAAACAACTAGATTACCTGTGCGCTATACTCTTTAGTGTGCAGGTAATCTATTTTTTTTGATTTGAAATAGTCTAACTGTGGCCAATGGGTATACCGTCTAGATGCAGAGTGCCGAAAAAAATGAAGTGAACAAAAAATAACCCCTAAATTAACTCTATGATAAAGAGACTACAAACAATCAAAATTTGGAACTTCATATTAACCATATATTAACTACGTTAATAATACATACTGAAATTGAATACTTTAGATAACATCATTTATAACGGATATCTGTACATTATAATGT
>NZ_WEII01000075.1:0-20786 GCF_009183805.1 Bacillus sp. B2-WWTP-C-10-Post-4
CACATTGTTTTTGCCCGTTAAATTCGAATTCAATTGGTAGTTCTATTATTTTCATTTTGCTTCCCCCATACGGCTTATAAAATGCATAATAATAACTAAATCATCCACATACATTTTACAATATATATACTATGTAACGGAACACTATGAATCGTTGCATAATCCACATTATATTATTTTAAACAGGTAATCCCCTATTTTTATGGAAATATATAATTAAGAAAAACAATAAAATTGATTAATCTCTCACTTCTTTGTCCATCCTTTTAAAAAATCTATGTTTTGTAAAAGGAGTGTTTATATGGAGAAACAGACACTTTGGAAAAAGTTCAAAAAAAGCTCTGTAAACCTCGGTAAATCTAGCGTATATGAAAGTATTATTTTATTCTACACAATGAAAAAGAAAGAATTACCTACTAAAGCGAAATTCATAATATTAGCCGCTTTATCTTATTACGTATTAACAATCGATTTCATTCCAGATATAGCTGCTATTATTGGGATTGGCTTATTAGATGATGTTTTAGCAATCGCTGTAGCGCATAAATACGTTATGAGACACGCAGATGCTGAAATTCGAGAAAAGAGCAAAGTAAAGATGGAGTCATTATTTACTTCAGCACAAGCATAATGAAATTATCTAGTCATTTACCTACCTTTTTACTTTCAAATAAAGCTAACTGTAATTAATAATAGTTCCACCTCACTGAATATTACCCTTCACCATGAGAGCATAGCAGAATAAATTCCTAAACAAAAGCATTTCTCTTAGCTCTCAAACCGTAAACAAATAGGGAATCAGCACTTGTTCCTAAGTTCTGACTCCCTTTTATTTGTTCTTATATCTATCTGTTATACAGTTTCATACGTTCCCTTATACAAAACTGCTATTGCCGCTACTATAAGAATCATACCCATAAAAGCAGGTGCGGCATGACCAAGTGATACATAGATTTGTCCTCCAATAATCGGACCAATCATTCTTGCTAAAGCTTGAATAGATTGGCTTCCACCTTGAATCCTTCCTTGTTCATTAGAACTGACAGACTTTGAAAGCATCCCGTTGAATGAAGGCCCGAAAATTGAATCCCCAAAACCAAACATTAGCATTCCAACGATAAGTAGTGGAGAGAGTGAAAATACAGCTGATGCTACAATAAAACTGTATCCTATAATCTCCGAAACCATCCCAAGAATTGCTATTTGTTTATCACTAAGCTTGATTAAAAGCTTTTGCATTATAAAACTTTGTGAAACAATGTCTTGAAAGCCCAAAATTGAAAACATAAGTCCGATTAATGCAGGTTTCCAACTGAAAGTATCCATTGTAAATTGCGTGAAAATTGCTTGTAAAGATCCGTTAGGTATCCAAAGTAAAAACGCTGAGATAAGTAACCATTTTAAATTTTTCATGGAAAGTATATTTGCTAGCTGTGCAAAAGGATTTAACCTTACAAAAGTAATCTCTTTTAACCTGTTATTTTTGTCAAGGCTCTCAGGCATGTATTTCATACCATATAAAACATTTAATAAAGTTATGAACGCTCCAAAGTATAAAGGTACAGAATGACCAAACTTTGCAAGTAAGCCCCCAAGAGTTGGTCCAATAATAGTTCCCGCACCTACAACTGCACTCACCCATCCAAAGTATTTCGTTCTCTGCTCTTTCGGAATGATGTCTGCAAAATATGCGAAGATAGTACTTATGCTTCCGCCTGTTATTCCTTCTATTATGCGTCCAGCAAATAATACCCATAAAGCTCCTCCTATGCCAAAAACCAAGTACCCAATTGCAGAACCAAATAAGCATATTAAAAGTAATGGACGACGGCCATACTTATCGCTTAAAACCCCGAGTGCTGGAGCAGCTAAAAACACGCAGGCCGCATATACGGAAGTTAGTAGTGTAACAACTAATGCTTGTTCTTCCGGATTACTTGTATATGGCTGTACTAAGAATGGGACTACAGGCATGATGATACTGAAACCTATACCACAAAGAAATACAGAAATAAGTCCGAATAGTAACGCATGTTTATCTATGCTTTTTTCAGTTTCCCTTTCATTTTGTGATCTAAATATAGACATTTAACTTCTCTCCTTAAAATGTTTTGTTGCTTTGTCAACAAAATGATAACCCTGTTTTGTTGATTAGTCAACAAAGATGAAATAATAAAAAAGCAGCCTATTCTCATATTAGAGTAAGGCTGCCATTTTATTATTAAAATGTATTACGATTTAATATGTATACCTTGTTTCTTTATTTCTGCATCCAAATGTCTACTATACTTTTCCACAAAGCTAATTATACTGTCGAATTCTTCTTCAGTTACTTGTTCAAATACAGCTTTATCCCGCTCTTGAAACTCTTTGTGCAGATTTTCATGGATTTTATAAATTTCTTTCCCTTGTTCGGTAAGCTTAAAATAAATTTCTTTCTTATTTTCTAACTTTTGGTAACTTTCAACAAGGCCTTTTTGTATGAGCTTCTTAGTCATTCTACTTATAGCACCGCGAGTCACATAAAAAGCCTCTGCGAGTTGTGTCACGTTAGAATCTGCATTGTTTTCAATATATTCAATGCAGTGAACTTCAGAAGACTTAAACCCTTTAAGACCTTCTTCCATCTTATCTTTATTAAGCCAAACCAGCTTATTATATAATTCCCTGAAACCGTTCATGACCTGTTCTTCTTTATTCATGACCTGCCCTCCTCACCGCTCATTAGCACATTAAAACTATTATATTAAATTTCTGCTTATGTTTCGACAATATTGAAATAATTATTGTAACATTCAAGATATATGTAAAAATTGGCGCTTAAATAAAACAATTCATTAAACAGCAAATTTATTGCTACTTACAGTAAACGGTAGACAAAAAGTAAGAGCTAAGATCATTTCTCTTAGCTCTTCTTTTATAAAACTATTTCACTTCATTAGCGACAAAAAAGTGCTCACATACACTTGATATGCGCTGTAAGTCCACGTTCCCACCGGATATAACAGCTACTACTTTTTTCCCTTTTATATAACTATTAACTTTTCCTGCAAGAAGTGCAGCAGTTGCTAATGCACCTGCACCTTCTACAACAGCTTTCCCACGTTGTAATAAATCTTTCATCGCTACTTCCAGTTCTTTTTCTGATACAGTTACAATATCATCTACTAATTCTTTTACAATTTCAAATGTTAATTCCCCTGGTATTTTAACTGCGCAACCATCTGCAATAGTAGGCGCCTCATAATGTTCTACGATTGCTCCTTTATCGTAAGATGCCTTCATTCCATGAACATTATCTGCTTGGACACCAATTATATTAATCGATGGATTAAAAGATTTTAATGCTACAGAAATACCAGAAATAATTCCGCCTCCACCTATTGGTACAATGACAGTATCTACATCCCACATATCATCAAGAATGTCTAATCCAATTGTACCTTGACCAGCCATTACCTCTACATCATCATATGGATGTAAGTATGTTTCACCTGTTTCCCTTATAATTTCTTCACATTTTACCTTTGCATCATCAAAGGTTTCACCATGTAAAATCACTTCAGATCCATATCCTTTAGTTGCTTCAACTTTTGCCTGAGGTGCAGAAATTGGCATAACAATTTTACTCTTAATACCGAGTAAATGAGCAGATAATGCAACTCCTTGTGCATGATTACCTGCTGAACATGCGATTACACCTCTTTCTTTTTCTTGATCCGTGAGCCGCGACATTTTATTAAATGCGCCACGAAATTTAAAAGAACCCGTTAATTGCATATTTTCTAATTTCAAATGTATTTCTCCGTCCGTTTTACTAGTCAAATAAAAAGATTTTACTAATGGCGTTTTACGAGCATTTCTATCTAGAATTTTGTGAGCTTTTTTAATATCGTCTATATGTAATGGTAGTTTTCTAGTTATCATACTGACACCTCTTCCAAAGTTCTATTTCTAAGTTTTCGTAAGTCGTAGCTCCTTTATACGAAAAGAAAAAATCTTTATATATGTACCCCACTCTGAAATAAACACATTTGCAAACAATTTAACATCCTCTTCATATCGCGTTCTTTATAATGATTTAAACATGCAATTTGGATCCAATTATTCTTTTGTAAATAAGATGACTCATAATGAACGATGTATCCTTGTAATGCTAATGCATCGCCTACTACTTTAGAAGAATGGTCTTCGCTTAATACAATAGTAAGTATAATTGGCGCGGCATGTTCTTTAGGTGAAACAAGCTTTAAGCCCATATCAGTAATAACTTCTTCAACATACTCGTATGTCTCTTTAATTTTTACAAATACCTTTTCATCTTCAAATCTCTTCAACGCTTCTTGTAATGCATAAATTAAATTCCATGATTGTGAGTATGGAATGCTTTCATTTTCTTCATACATACCAATGTCCATATAGGCCGGCACAGCCTCGTTTATTTTTACAATGTGGTTATGAAAAACGAAAGAAATTCCTGTATATGATTTAATCGCTTTACCGCTAACACCACTTGCAAAATACACATCCTTCAAGTCTAATGGTATTGCTCCAATTGAGCTTATGCAATCTACACATAGTTTTATTTGATTTTCGTTACAAAGAGTATTTAGCTCGTTTAAATCGTTTAACATTCCAGTAGATGTTTCATGATGAACAAACCAAATCCATTCATAATTTCCAGTTGTCATGATTTCTTCTAATTCGGTATAAATAAATGGATCTCCCATTTCCTTTTTATACGTATCAAAATGTAACCGTGCTCGTTTTGCATGTCCAACTAATCTATTACCAAATTCCCCATTTGTTAATACTAGTCCTTTCCCTTTTAAAGAACGTAACTGTAAAGCAATCGCATCATTTGCTAACGTCCCTGTTCCTAACATAAGCTGTACATGTTTTGCTTTTGTCATGTAAAGTAACCGTTTTTTTACATTGCCCATCATCACTTGAAATGACTTAGAGCGATGCGAAATAGGCCGCGTAGAAAATGCCTTTCGAACGTTCTCTTCAATATCTACTGGACCAGGTAAAAACGTATATTCTTTCGTCATAATCCCCCCAACACTCGACTCTTCAAACATAGCAGGGGTAACATACATTGGCTGGAAGGCTGCTTCTTCTGTACCAACTAACGTATGGAAAGATTTGAATCCCATTTGCTCATATAAAGCTAGTTCACGTGTTGTTGCAGAAATGAGTGCTAATTCATATCCATTTAGAAGTAAATAACGATGTAGAAAACGAATTAATCCTAACAACGCTCTTCCATTTCTATATTCACGTTCTACTGAAAGTAAACGAATTTCATACATTTTTTCTCCATGCTCTTGCAAATAAACATCTAAATTTGAGATTTTATAATCTAACGAGAATGGTCGTTTTCCCCGCACTGCGACCATACCTACTAATCTATCCTCATCTAAACAAATTAAATATGTATTTTCTTTATGAAACCGATCTATACGAAACCGGTCTTTCGTTTCTTCATGTTGTGGTATCTCTTCCACAAAAGTTTTATAATTTAATTTATGTATACTTTCAAATTCCCAATCTTGATCAGCAACTTTATAAATTAACCCCATGCCTTATCTCCTTTATCTATTTAATAAAAAATGATAAGTGGAGATTATCCCCACTTATTAAAAAATCATTTTATTCTCGATTCACATATAGAATAAGTACAATAATCATTCCACTTAATATAGTGGTAACAATAGAATAAGAATAAAGAATCATACAAATTGGTAAACAAGCAATTGTAATTAGTCCTGGCTTCGTAAACCCTTTAAATATTAAATAAAATACAATAAAAATGCCTAAGAGGGTAAGCGCTATCAAATAATCAAATGCGATTAGTCCTCCTATAAATGTTGAAATACCTTTACCGCCCTTGCCTTTAAATACAACTGGATAAATATGTCCAATAATAACGGCCAATAATGTTAACATTACGAATGTAGGATCTTCAAAAAGATATTTTGCTACAGCAACAACGATTGCCCCTTTAATCGCATCACCTAAAAATGTAGCGATGAAATACCCTTTTCCATATACGCGCCCCATATTTCTTGCGCCAGGATTTCCGCTTCCTTCATCCCTAATATCAACGTTATGTCTCAATTTTGTTACTATATAAGCGGTCAATATGTTTCCAATTAAATAAGAAGCCACCAAATATAAAAACTGCATACTATTAATCATGTAATCATTCACTTTCTACATGGGATTACATATACAATATTCAATTACTACGTATATTGTACGTTTTTAACATACATCCCTTTATACATTTTAACATCATATTTTTACAAATCATACAAAAATTCTCATACACTATTTTTAAAAATATATATCCCTCATTAAATAATATGTTCCTTTCACTGCCATTTCTGCTTTTGATACGAATGTAATTTCTTTCATACTATCTTCACAGCATTTCTTAAATACAGCAAATATTTCAGGAACTAAACGCAATATACTGCCACTTACTGCAATTGGCGTTGAGTGCTTAAAGTTCAACTTGTTATAAACACTTACTGTAATCCTTGCCAATTCCTTTCCAGCTTGCATCATAATTTCATGCGCATCATCATTGCCATTTCTCGCTTCCTGAATAACTAATGGCGCGATTGCTGCAATTTTATCTTTAGAAGAAGTATATACTAAGCTTTTTATATGAGACGGTGTCAAAAGTTGAAACTGCCTTTGAATGTTCAAACTCAATGGACAAAGACTGATTCCTTGATCGAACTGAATTGCCATTTTCTTTAAAGCTTGTAATGCAATCCAATATCCGCTCCCCTCATCTCCTAAAATATGTCCCCATCCACCGCTATACTGATATACTTCCCCTTTCTTTCCTATACAAATTGCACCTGTACCACCTATAGTTAATATTCCCTCCTTACCTTTTAAAGCAGCTGCATGCGCGATCATTGCATCATTAAAAATTTCAATTTTTGTTCCGTATTTCTTTTTTAAACGTAATATTAATTCATTTGTATTCCCTCCGCTTATACCAGCTAATCCTAAACAAATACAAACGCAATGCTCATTCATTAAACTCTTCTGGCATTGATTAATTGCTTCCATAATATGCAAAAGTGCCTGATCAAAATCTATTAATACATTTCCAAATCTGCTCGTACCTCTTACAACTTCATTTCCATCTTGATCAAATGCAATTGCCTCTGTCTTCGTTCCCCCGCCATCTACTCCAATCATATACTTCATATGTTCGCCTCATTTTCATCTGCGTATGGAGGGAATGTTATATTCCCTAAAATTACGGAATTCTTAGCACCTGTTGCGCTCGGCACATTACTTGAATTACGATGATACGTTTCGTTTGCTAAAATAGCAAACGCAATTGCTTCTTTCGCTGCTGAAGAGTGACCAATATCTTCTTGTATACATATGCTACATTTCTCTTCTCTTAATCCATTCCGTAACATTTCAACAAGTGTATTATTATAACTTCCACCACCTAAAATCACCTCATCAATTTCATAATACGGCAAAATAAACGCCTTATAATGATGAACAATTGAACATGCTGTAAACATCGTGACAGTTGCCAATATATTTTCTTTACTATGCTTTTTAAATCGATTCAATAATCCAGTCACAAACGCTTCTCCAAACTGTTCTCTACCTGTTGATTTTGGTGGTTTCATGTTCAAAAATGGATGGTTCATACAGTATGTTAAAATTACCCCTGCAATATACATAACGTGCATGACCTCCTATTTACTAAAAAACAAGCATGTAAGTAACGAACGTACAACCAATCGAAAACAATATAAATCTAAAAAACAACTGAGCTTTCGATGCAAACGATCCATCAATGAAAGAAACAACTACCGTAAGCAAAACGCTTGCCGCAATACTTGTAACGAGCCAAATACTATGCATTTGTGATAAATTTAGCATGCCTAATAAAGGGACAAAAAGTAAATTTGCACAAATCACTCCAAATAGTAATAAAAACACACCTTTATAACTAAATTTTATATTCATTCTATTTCCCCCTTTCTAGTTTTAATGTGAAAGAAGTGATAGACAAAAAGTCTATCACTCAAAATAACAGCATGTAGATTAAGGATTAACCGACTCTCCGTCACCATTCTTTTCGATTTCAAGCATATTTTTGTCGTACATTTTAAAGAATGGTAAATAAATAAGGAACGATATTGTTATATTTATAAAAACTAATACAATCGCACGCCAATCTCCACCTGTTGC
Organism: Bacillus sp. B2-WWTP-C-10-Post-4; assembly: GCF_009183805.1. Lineage (NCBI taxonomy): Bacteria > Bacillati > Bacillota > Bacilli > Caryophanales > Bacillaceae > Bacillus > Bacillus sp. B2-WWTP-C-10-Post-4. Next base: position 8,248 of record NZ_WEII01000075.1, read on the forward strand.
TAAATATGCACCAATTGGAGCAGGTAATGTCCATGGCGGCATAATATGCGTTGGTGTTACAAATCCCATTGCGGTTGCAGCATACGCTATAGTAGCTGTTACTAACGGGGTAATGACGAAAGGAATAATTAAAATTGGATTTAATACAATCGGCAAACCGAATATAACCGGTTCATTTATATTAAAAATCCCAGGGACAATACATGTTCTCGATAATGCTTTTGAATATTTTGATCGACCAAATATAATCATAGCTAACACAAGCCCTAACGTTGCACCCGAACCACCAATCCAAATAAACCATTGATAAAACGGTTCTGGTGCAATAAACGGAAAATGACTCGCTCCACTTGCTACAGCTTCACCGTTCTTTCCTAAATACACATCCCAAAGTGGCCTTGCCACAGTACCTACAACTGATACTCCGTGTATCCCGAAAGACCAGAAAAACGTAATTAAAAATACAGGTATAATAACGCCAAAGTAACTATCACCAGCTTTTACTAACGGTGCGGCTAGTTTATCTACAACGTAATGTAAATCAACTTTAAAAACGACTGTAATAAGACTCATCATAATAATAACGAATGCTGCAGGTATAAGTGCTTCAAATGAACGTGATACTGACGGTGGTACTTGTTCTGGCATTTTTATCGTTACGTTATTCTTCTTACAAAACCTTAAAATCTCAACTGATAAAATAGAGACGATCATCGTCACAAATAATCCATGACCTCCAAGATTTGTCATCGGAAGCATGAATCCTTTTTTATCAATTAACTCAGGCGTTAATGTTAAAAGTAGTGAACATACCGCAAGCTGTGCTCCTGATAAAGCATCTAATTTATAACTTTTCGCTAAATTATATCCTATTCCAAATGCTATATATAAGGACATAATAAACATAGTTAAACGATATGGTATCAATATACTTGTTTGATTCTTTAATGCCCAAACCGATATGAAACTATCTTTCGGCAGTGGTGGAAATGCTACTATTAAAAAAAAGCTTCCTACTATAATAAATGGTAACGCCGAAATAACTCCATCACGGATTGCTTGTAGATGCCTCTGCTCAGAAAGCCTTGCCATCGGGCCAGATAAGTTTTTATCAAGAAACGTGACAAACTTATTCATAACGCTTCCTCCTAACTAATTAATTCATTTACAGTTTTTAATAAAGTCGGGCCTCCAAGTGGCGTGTATGCTTGCGGTGGAATGATGCCACACGGAATAGATTCCTCCTCTGCAAATTTTTTTACAGAGTCAAATCGGTGTCTTATTTGAGGTGCCACCATTACGACATCCCAGCCATTCTTTACTTCTTCCTCTACCTCATTCGTTCCAATTGCATGCACTTCCATGTTCACACCATTTTTCTCCGCTTCTTTTTTTAAAGCGTTTACAACAATTGCACTGGACATTCCTCCAGAACAGACGAACAAAACTTTCATTTATTAATCCTCCTATACTTATAATTTATTACCCTTCAAATGAAAGGAAGTTTCACTTTACTAACAAGCATATGAAGTAGTAAATGAATTTAGTTATAATGAAAGTAAATTTCATTAAAAATATTTTTCCTATTAAATTAATGTTTCAATATGCAATTTTCTCTATTGCAAAGTCAACCTCGCCTCCTATATTATTTTAAATAATCATATGATAGGGAGGCGTATAAATGATCGTTAAACGTTTATTAATGATATGTTGTATCGTCATCTTGTTCATCCCTTTCTCTTTCATTCCCCCTCACTCTACTTATGCTGAAGTAAATACTGCATACAAAAAACATGAATTACGTGCTGTATGGATTGCATCTGTTCTGAATATTGATTGGCCCTCAAAAACTGGCTTACCCATTGAAAAACAGAAACAAGAATTTATAAGATTATTAGACGATGTAAAAAGCACTGGTATGAATGCAGTTGTTGTACAAATTAAACCAACCGCTGATGCTTTCTATCCTTCAAATTACGGTCCTTGGTCTGAATACATTACAGGAACACAAGGAAAAGATCCTGGTTATGACCCGCTTGCATTTATGATTGAAGAAACTCATAAAAGAAATATAGAATTCCACGCTTGGATTAACCCATACCGAATAACGATGAATCACACCGATATAAATCGATTATCAAATAATCACCCTGCAAGGCAACATCCCAATTGGGTTGTCCCTTATGGCGGAAAGTTATATTACAATCCCGGTATTCCAGAAGTGAAAAAATTTATAACAGAAGGTGCTTTAGAAATCGTGCAAAATTACGATATTGATGCGCTGCATATGGATGATTATTTTTATCCATATAAAGTGGCCGGTGAAGAATTTCCAGATCAGAAAACGTACGAAACATATAATAACGGTAGATTTACAAATATAGAAGATTGGCGACGTAACAATGTAAATGAACTTGTAAAAGATTTAAATACTGCTATAAAACAAGAAAAATCATATGTAAAGTTTGGCATTAGTCCGTTCGGCGTATGGAGAAATGTAGCTGACGATCCGACTGGCTCTAACACAACCGCAGGCCAAAGAAACTATGATGACCTTTATGCTGACACACGTGAGTGGATACAAAAAGGATATATTGACTACATTACACCGCAAATATATTGGAATATAGGTTTCACCCCAGCTGCATATGACATATTAGTAGATTGGTGGGTTAAAGAAACAAATAACAAACCGATTCACCTATACATCGGTCAAGCGGCCTATAAAATTAATAATAACTCCGTCCCTGCTTGGTCTGATCCAGAAGAATATCCAAGACAAATTGCATTAAACCGGCTATATCCCGAAATAAAAGGTAGTATGCATTTTAGCTTAAAAGATATTAATAACAATCCACTTGGAGCTAAAGATAGACTCTCAAAAGACATATATAAATATCCTGCATTAATTCCGCCTATGTCTTGGCTTGATCATGATCCACCAAAACAACCGACTTTAAAAGGTGCCATTCCAAGAGATGAAGGTATTGCAATCGGTATCATTGACAATAGAGATAATGATTCTACTTATTACGCTATTTACCGCGCGAATGGGAAAAATGAAGTGGATATACAAAATCCGAAAAATTTACTTACTACTGTAAGAAAAACAAAACTTGGAGAAATTTATGTAGATAAAACCGTTATTTCTGGAGAAACGTATACGTATGTCGTAACTGCAGTTGATCGATTGCATAATGAAAGTGTGGCTTCTAGTCATACTACCGTTAGTGCAAAATAAAATCTCATAACAAAAAGCGCCCTAAAGCTGTGATACTTAGCTTTTAAGGCGCTTTTTGTTATTTATTCTTAAACTTCTCAGTCGCTGCTCTCATCTTCACATTTAAATCGTGATCAATTGAGTCGCGAATATCTCGCTCTACTACTTCCATTTCTTTTTGGAAATTTTCCAAGTAGATTTTCAGTTCTTCTTCCTTCTCTGGTCTTTGTGAAGGTGGTAATTGTACTACCAACGATAACATGGCCGTTAAATCTTTCATTAAGAACGTTTCAAGTTTATGTTGTTGCTCAAACATGCGTTGTTCTTGATAATACGGCAAAGCATTTAATACTGAAATTGTAATATCATCAACCGTTCGTTGTAATGAAGGATTTATTGAGCGTTTATACGCTTGAATTGTATTTAATGCATCTGGATATCGATCATAAAAATACAATTTATAAAACGATAAATCTGTCGGTTTTACAGTTTGCTGCGTTTCTTGTCTTAAAAAATCTTTTACTTTCATCGCCGCTACATCAATATCTTCATTCGTAAGCTTTTTCGTTGTTTTTGCCATTACATGTACTTTTTTCTGTTTTTCTTTCGGTAACATCGAGAATACTTGCTCTCTCGTACGTTGACCCGATGCACAGAAAAGAGTGTTTAATGTATGTTGTTCTTTCTTTCCTTCCGTACGAATCCAACGATAAAAGAGAGGGTGTTGTGTAAATTCTTGTAGAAACGGTAATGATTTATTCGATAACTTATCTAAAGAATCGTGTGCTCTTTTATATGGCTTCGTCCATGAAAAATACAGTTTACGTCCGAAATATACAACTAATACAACGACAGTAAATGCGATTAAAAGCAATGTACCTAATAGTACTAATACAGTTTGAATGAAACTCATTTTTTCACCTCCTCTAAAAGTCTGCTATTTTCTTGGGCGCTGAATGAGTTTTTGTTTCATTTCATCATTAAATGTGTCTAGTTCAATAACAAACTTCTTACTTGACTCGATAATACGTTCTGACGATTTCTCAGAAGCTTCAATTGCAGCGAATACGTTTTGGAATGACTCGCGTAATTTATCCATGCTAATTGCAGGATTTTCAAGCAGTTTTGTTGTTTCTTCTGTATTTTGTTTTAATGCTTGAGAATTGCTTAATACCATTGATTCAATTGCTTCATTTGTCGCATTCACTGCATCGATTGTTTTCCGTTGATTTGTTAACGCTAGCTGAATAGCAGCTGAAACCGTTACAACGTTTTGCGTCATCGTAATTGCATTACGAATTGCCTCCGTTAACTTTTCATTATTTTTCTTAATAATGTCTACAGATGCGATAGATTGTAATAACACACTTTTCGCTTGCTGCATATTACGTGTACGTACAAGTATCTTTTCTAACGCATCGTTAATTAATGGAATATCTCTTTGACGTTCTGGATTTTGTTTCTCAGCTTCCAGCATGCCAGCAAGTTTTCTCCCTAAGTATACTTGCTTATCAAGAGCGTGAATTTTATCATGCGATTGCTCTTTAAGCATTTCAAGACCAACTGTATCTTCTTGTAAGTTGTCACGACCAATTAGAAGGGATCTTATAATCTCCTCAATTTGCTTATCTATAGATTGATATTTATGCACGTATGTTTCAAGTGGGTTTTTCTTGAATACTTTAAACATAATTTTCTTCATACCACTTGCTTTTAATGAATTCGGATCAAGTTCTGATACCACTTTTCGTAATTCTAACAATGTATTTGGAATTTCTTCGTTTTTTCCATTCATCATCGCTGTTACAGGACGTTTTAATGCTGACAACGTTTGTCCTGCTGCTTGTTGCTCTTTATCTCCTAAATCTCCTAGCTGAGACAATACTTTTGATAAATCTGTATTTTGCTCGCTATTTAACTTTTGTACATAAAGATCAGCTTCTTTATTCAGTTCCTCTAATTCTGCATCTTTTATAACTGTATCAACCACTACTTCTACATTATTATCTTTCACGATCGATACAGGTTCTTTTTTCTCGAGTTCAGTCAACAAAATCGCTCCTTTATTTATATGTGCGAATTTATATGCACTATATTTCATCTATTATATCGTATTTCATATACATTCTGATTGCTTGAAATCGATTTTTTTAGAAATGCCTGTTTATGCAGTCATTCCCTGTTTCTTACTATAAGTATACCTGTAAACAACATAATTTTCCTCAGACTTAAGACCTAGAGAACGACATGCTGAAGGCGGATTCTTCGTATGTTACGTATATAAATTATGTTCTTCTATCCTTCTGTACTCAATCTTTTGACATACACCCTTTTTCAATGTGATAATTATATTACGCTCACTCCTATTTCTTCTTGCGCGCTACGAATGCTCCATTTTGAAATGCCAATAACACCGTTTCAAACATTTCATCTTCTTCTATCATTTTTTTAAACTCGGCTAATTCATTTGCATGAGAGGTTGCGTTATCAACAACAAGAAAACCCTTTGGTTGTAAAATGCGTTTTATATGCTCAAGCCACCACATGTATTGCGTACGCTCTGAATCTAGGAAAATAAAATCAAATGAATGATCTAATTGCGCATCTAAAAATGCCCCTGCTTCTTGATTATGAACATCAATCCTTTGTAAAAGGTTTGCCTTTTCAAAATTGACAAGTGCCTCTCCAACTCGTTCTGAAGAAAGCTCTACAGTTGTTACATTTCCATTTGTTTCTTCTACCGCATTAGCTAACCACAATGTAGAATAGCCATTAGAAGTTCCGATTTCTAAAATGTTTTTTGCGCTACACCCTTTTACTAAAATTGATAAAAATTGCCCCATCTCACGAGTAATATTCCGTAATTTTTCTTCCCGTGTTTTTTTATTTCGATCATGCTCTTCTCCATATTGTTCAAGTTGAAATAATAATGAATCTAACGTATCCATTTTTTTCATCGCCTTTCCAAAGCAATATGATGAAAAAGCTCTTGCTGCCCGTCTACTTTTTATTATATGCGAAACAAAAACCTTTTTCCTGTTATATGACAAAGATTTATAATTTTTTATAGCATATTGTTTCGTTTTTTGGTAAAGTTAATTTCTACGTGCAATTATTCCATTCATATTATTTCATATTAAAATTGCAGTTATTAAATTATATAAACCCCATTTAAATGAATCGGTATTTCAAATTCAATTAAGCGCCCTTTTCGGACGCATTTTCTTTGTTTATATATTTCCAGAAGAAAGGATGCTTACAAATGAACGTGATTAGCTTAGATGCTGCTCGAAAACGAAAGCAGCATAAAAAATTAATGATTACTATACCGATTATTACACGTATTTATGAAGAAGACGGGGAAATTAAATTTGAGGTAGCTGGCGAAAAAGATGTACCTCTTGAAATGTTAGAAAAATAATAAAAAAACGCATTTCTGAAGAAATGCGCTTTTTTATATTTTTACATTTAAATGCATAAGTTTTTCAGGGTTAACCATCATATAAATATTTGAAATTTTCTCATCCTCAAATGCAAACGAAAGAACATAAGTTACTTTATTATTTATTGTAACTATAACTCCTGGTATACCATTGACCATTTTGAAATCAACAGTGTACTCTTCTGTCAATCGTTGTGCAATCCCAAAGAACAAACGTATAATTCGATCCGCAGAATAAATCGGGTTAATAGCAGTCGTAACTTTACCACCACCATCAGCTTTGAGTATAGCATCTGTTTTTAATACTTCTAACATACCTTCCGCATCCCCACACTGTAATGATGATACAAACTTTTCAACATAAGAAGCCATTTTCTCCGTGCTTAATTTTGATTGCTTCGGTTTCTCCAACATGCTTTTTCGAGCACGTTGAAAGATTTTCCTGCAGTTCACACTACTCTTATCAACAATTGAAGCTATTTCTTCGTATTCATAACTGAAAACCTCTCTTAATATGAAAACAATCCTTTCTACCTCAGATAATTGTTGTAAAAGTAATAAATATGCGGTGGAAAGGGATTCTTTCATTATAAATGACTTTGATGGCTCATCACTCTCTTCTACAATTGGCTCTGGCAACCACATCCCTACATACACGTTACGTTTATGCGCTGCCGATCGTAATTTATCAATTGAACGATTTGTCGCCATCTTACATAAATATGCTTTCATATTTTCTATAGATTGAGGATCTTCTATATTATTTAGCGAGATAAATACATCCTGAACGATATCCTCAGCATCCATAACACTCCCAAGGATTCTGTATGCTAACGAAAATAATAATGGTTGATACGCTTCATATAACTGCTCCGTTTCCATGATGAACTGCCTCACTTTCATATTGCTTTAAAATGTGTAACGCTGCACGTTTCCCGCTTGCTACCGCAGCATCAGCTAATATTTCATCATGCCCTGCCCAATCTCCTGCAACATAAACACCTTGCATTTCAGGTATATTAGGACCCGGCTTTTCAACACGGTCAATATGAGGAAAATCATGTACTACTGTTATTTTCGGTAAATATTGCTGTGCAACAACTTCTCTTTTCCAATTTGGATGTAACAACTCCATCGTACTTTCCAACTGTTCTTTATCTTCATGAATATGATTCATCTCTAGCATAGGATTATGGTACTTAATTAGACTCACTGCAATTGATCCATCTTCACTTAATTTAGCTGCTCTCGATTGATTTGTGAAAAATATAGGTTGATCTAATCCTAATACAAATTGATGTGTAGGATTGGGTAATTGTCTCAAGCCAATATCTAATGCAGCAACAGTAACCGGTACCGATTGTTCACTCCATCTATGCAAACTTGTTCCTTCTGCACCTTTTATTATTTTACAAGCCTCTTTTGGCGGAGTCGTCACGATGACTGTACCTACTTCAAAAACCTCATCATCAACACAATGTATTCTTTGTTTATCTTCATAATGCTCTATTTCCAAAACATGCTTTTTAGCCAAAAATTTTACCCCGACATCATTCGCTAAATCTCTTAATTTTGTTATTATCGTCTCCCAACCACCATCTACATAAAGCACTCCTGCTTTTATAGAAAGCTGTATTTGCTTTAGTACAGATGATGCTAATTGTATTGTAGGAGCAAACGTATATGTTGTTGTCCGGCATAGCGCATAAAATATATTGCGAACCATTGGATCTTTTATTTCATTTTCTGCCCATGTAGTTAGACTCATTTTCGGAACTTCTCCTACATCTAAATTTCCTAAACGAATCATAAGACGTGAGAATTGTACTTTTGCAGACCACGAAAGTAGTGGTGTTGATAAAATTGAGCGAAAATCTGTTGGGATAGTGAATATATCCCCTTTCCATATTCCATGTGCTTTTGTAGATGGTATTCCACCTGGAAGATTCAAACCGAGCTCATTAAAAATTATAAACGCTGCTCCGCCTCTATATAAAGCATGTGCACCAAGATTCATGCAGATTCCATTTTTATTTATAGTCATCCCTCGGCCACCGAATTGACTGGATTTTTCTAATACAATCACTTTCTTTCCAGCTTTCGCTAAATATATAGATGCTGTTAATCCAGCAAGCCCACCGCCAATAATTGCTACATCAAATGTATTCATAATAAAATCCCTCCTTATCGTTCTACATACAAGACGAACGATTAAGGAGGGATGTGACATGAAAATAAATTTTTATTACCCTACTTTATTTCATTACTTTTTAATTCGGTCATATTGCATACGAAATAACTCAATTGCAAATGGAATATCCTCTTCACTCTTTATATAATAACTGATCCATCCTGATTCAGGTAATACGTGATGTGGTTTTACCAATCCTTGCTTCACTAATTCATCTCGCTTTAACTTCGGAAATGGTAAATCAGCTAATTTATCACCATGAAGATGGCCAAGTTCTTTCTTACCATAATTTATTTCAATACCACCAAATCGATGCGGTTTTTCAGAAACACCCGCCCAGCTGAGTACTTCATTTCTAATCATTTCACTAAATGACATGAACATTCACTCCTTATAAATGATTGATGTACTTTTAAATTAACATTTTCATTACTTTTTTCCATCAATCCAAAGTATGAATGGGAATACGAATATAGTTTAGTATTAACACCTTATTCTTTATGAAATAAGTGAATTTATTAAGCTGCCGACAACAGCACAAAACAAAGACTAGACTCATATCCTAATTTTGTAACCTAACTTCCCTATAGAAAGGCGGGTAATACAATTGACTGCCAACATCGACTATACCTCTCCCTCAACCAATTTTACTTATGATGTAAATAAAAGTAATTTTTTTCGGAAAGATGCCCAAAATTATATAAATGTACTCGGTATTAAACAATTAAATACTTTAGAAAATACTTCTTTATTAGATATTTATTTAAGTACAGGAAATGTTGTAGAACCACATATTCATCAAAATGCAGCTGAACTTGTTTATTGTATTTCAGGGTCTGCTGTTGTTTCTTTACTTAATCCATTTACGAATCAAATTTTAAACTTACCGATAAAACCGGGGCAAGTTGCCAACATTCCACAAGCGTGGTGGCATTATGAAATTGCTACAGCAGATAATACTCATTTATTAGCTATTTTCAATGCCCCAGCGCCAGAAGTTATTTTCGGTTCTGATATTTTAAGATTAACTCCGGCTCATATGATGGCCCATACTTACTGCCTCAATGAACAACAATGGAAACAAGCGGTTTCCCCTATTCAATCAACTACTGTAATTGGTCCTCCGGCAAACTGCAATCAAAACCGTGAAACGAAAAATTATCCAACCCAGCCCCTCGCTCAACAACATAATCCGCATCACCAAGATTCTTATTACTTTCCTCTTTACTGGGGCTATTAATTTGTAAAATTTCAAAAGAATCATCATTTATCTCCTAGGAAAATACCAAGGAGATTTTTTTATTGTATCTTCTCTTCCTATTAAAAATAGTAACAATTGATAGTGTACATACATATAATATTTATATATTAAATTGGAGGTGATAGTACTATGAGTAATTATAACTATCGAAAAAACTACTCTTATAATAAAAATAGTAGCTCTTCAGCATCCTCTCAATCTTCCAATTCTCAATCTTCCAATTCCCAATCGCAAAGAGACTTAGCCGAGCAAGGCTATGTAAAGAAAAAAGGATGTAACTGCAATAAAAATAAATAGTTTATTTTATGGATGAATTCTTTTTTAAAAGAATTCATCTTTTTTTGCTGATCGGAAATTTTTAAAGTTACATAACTTATGCCTTAAATGAGAAAGGGTAAATTATACTTTTTTATACGAACTTAATAAAGAGTAATTATTCAATTGATTTATTACTTATTTCCTCAAAAAATATAGTCCTTCCTAAATTTATTAGGAAGGACTATATACAAACCCCTGTTTAATTTCCTACTAAACATTGTAACAAATTAAACGATATTAATACCTGCACTTACAAATCCAGCAACTGCAGCTATTGGACTTGCTGCTGTTAATGAAACATATAACAGTATTTTATCCCCAGCTGCTACTGGAATAGCTTCAGGTATGATTCCTGATGCTGTAGAACCAATCGCTATTGCGGCAAATGCTGGTGTTAATAAAAGAGGTGCGCCTTGTACTGTAAACGTATTGCTTGCTGCAGGTGCAGTTAATATTTGTATTTGCACTTGAACAGGTGATAATGGAGCTAATGCAGCTGTTGCACTAAAGAAACCAGCTAATGACGTAATAACCCCTGCGCGTGGTGCTACAAATGCATAATCACCTACACCTAATGCTAATGTGATACTTGTTCCACCAGTTAAAGCTACACCAGGCTGACTAAATCCAAATCCAAGAAGAGTTCCTGTATTAGCTATTAACGCGTTAACTAACGCAGATGGTGTTGTACCTGAAGCAAATGGAATAATAGCTCCGCCACCAGTTGCACCAGTTGCTCCTGTTAAACCTGTTGCTCCTGTTAAACCTGTTGCTCCTGTTGGACCTGTTGCTCCTGTTGGACCTGTCGCTCCTGTTAAGCCTGTTGCTCCTGTTAAACCTGTTGCTCCTGTTAAACCTGTTAAACCTGTTAAACCTGTTGCTCCCGTTGGGCCTGTCGCTCCTGTTAAGCCTGTTGCTCCTGTTAAACCTGTTGCTCCTGTTAAACCTGTTGCTCCTGTTAAACCTGTTGCTCCACCAGTACCTGCTGGACCTGTCGCTCCTGTTGGGCCTGTTGGACCTGTTGCTCCGCCTCCTGGACCTGTTGGACCTGTTGGACCTGTTGCTCCGCCTCCTGGAGTAGCACCAATTAATTGAGTTAATAAGTTTAATAAAAGTTGTAAACTTGCAGGGTCAATAATTAAAGAGAAGAAGAATGGTGCAAGAGCACTGTAGAATTGTTGTAATAAAGAAAGTAATTGACTTAGATTTGGGTTAGGAGATTGTAGTAAATTAATAATACTTTGAATTAATTGTTTTAAGAAATTCCCTTCTGGGGAAGGTGCTAATTCATTTAGTAAGTTCAATAGTTGAGTAAACAAATTGAGTAAAGCTAATCTGTTTGCATCACTTGGATTTGCAAAAAACGCTGCAATAGCCGCTATTAAAGAGTTTAGTAAAGTAATTAATCTACCTAATTGCTCACTAGTAATTGGAACTGTTTGTGGATTGTTACAGCAATCTGGAGTGAAAACAATCGGATTATTGCAGTGGTTATGACCAAAACAATTATTGTTTGTCATTTATGTCCTCCTTACTTGTTTTATATTTGAGTTTTTCCTATTATAAGGATCATAAAGTTGTAAAAAAATATGTTATATATTGACTTAAAATAGGAAACATGAAATATAATTAAACTTACAAACGCTATTTAATTATGTTCATGACTCACATATTAATTATATGTTTTTAATAATTGACTGCTTAGATTAAATACCTAAACTTACGGGTTTATTTTATTTTTCCACGTTTATCTCTTAGGTTTAAATACACATATTAATTTGAATATACTCAACAATTAACAGTGCTATTTTTTTATATAAATATACATTATTTCTTTACTAAGATTGTGTTCTCTTTTTAAACATGAAGCCGTTTGTATTATAGAGAACTCTCATATAATATATTGAAAAATTCATTTTATATTTTATTCCAATACACTGTGAAAAGGATTGAAGTTAAAATTCCTATCATTCAACCATTTATGACAGCTAGAAATTGAATGTACCTTCACTTAATTTTAACTATTTAAATATAAAACAAAAAAAGACAGATTCCTTTTCATTAAGGATCTGTCCTTTTAATTAATAATGATAAATTGTAATATAAT
>NZ_WEII01000076.1:0-19727 GCF_009183805.1 Bacillus sp. B2-WWTP-C-10-Post-4
CCCTTTCAGTTAATAAAAATCACTACTCATTTTCTATATATTATTAAGTCAAATGTTGAATTTTTTAATTCATTATAATATGTGATCCAAGGTGGCGAAAGCTGAACTTGTACATTTTCTTCCAATATTTTACACTACCTCCTTATACAATTCTTACTAGCATAATATGTAAAAAACTAAAAAATGCATCAGTTATATTAATTAAACATCTTATTTCACATTCTCAATTTTCCCTTTACATCTTTAAGCACTTTTACTACTATGAAATTCTTTATTATAAGCAAATCCACTGAAATTTCATATTATACTAATACGACTCTATATCCTTTAAATTATAATACTCAATATTAGGAGCTGATTTCATGGAAAAAAAACCTATCGTGTTTAAAATTCCACCAAATTCAAAACTAAAAGTTACATTTTTCGGTCCTTGTAACGAAGTAATTACAAATGTGTCTATAATTAATCAACTATGCACCCCTAAATGTCAAACTATCACGCAATATCCAGACTTTCAGAAATATGTAACTGAAGTACGATCGTTATCCCGTTGTTAGTCCGCATAATGCACGATTTTCACAACTTTGTTACCTAAAATAACTGAGAAAGAAAATAACTGCATTCCTAGACTAAAATTACTCATTTTATGATATTCCATTGATAATTCATTGATTTTTTACACGTTTTTATTAAAAGAACATATATTATCGTATGGAGATTATCCACTCATAAAACCTATCTTTCTTTGGAGCGTACTTATTATGTATGCTCTTTTTTTTTATAACCGTCCCCCTTCTAAATTGACCAACAATATATTAAAATTCTTTATATACTCAAGGAGGTCAAATATGTTTAAGTTGCATCCAATACTACTCATCTTAGGATTGATTTTGTTTTTATATAGTGTAATCGCCTTTATGTTATTCTTTTCAGTGTATTAGCATTACCTATACAAAGCTGTGTTCAATATGTAATTTCTATATAGTAAAGAAAAAACGTAATGATACGATCTTTTATGTATTCCGTCTTTCTGTTCAATAAGAAAACTAGTAAACTTACTAACAATGAGTTTTCACAAGCATGTTACTTATTTGCATATTATTTTGTTCATTATCTGAAGAAGGTTGAAGCCCCTACAAATTAAACTACACTTTACCTATTTACTTATATATATCCTAGAAAAACAATAATAATCCCCCACCATTTGGTAAGGGGATTAACTAAACCTACTAAAAAACATTTAATGATTAGTTTTATTTAGTTGGAGAAGGAAATCTTGCCGCTTCAAAATGTGCCCCATCTTCTAAAGGACTTAAAACCCCATCTATACTACTTTGTGCATAAATCTCAACTTCATCCCCTGCATTCAATTGAACAATCGTCGAAACACTTACGACATTTCCAAAACTTATTGGACCAAAAAAGTCATTATCTATAGCTATCGCTGCGTTTCCATTCACACGAATTTCTACACGCGCTCTATAATTTAAAGTTGGATTGTTTGGAAAGAAACCAATTGTTCCAATAACAGAATATACACCTTTAGTCTTCGGCATAAAAATAGATGTTGCTGGATTATACTCATTCGCTAAATCAAATTGTTCATTTTGAAATAACACTTTCACAAAAGTATTAGCAGGAACATTTTGATTCATAGTATTTCTAGCTCTAAATGCCGATGCTCTAACAAGATTGTCCTTGTTATCATGACACTTACTAGTGTTCTTACAACAATCATGATGCTTATCTTTATACTCCTGACAATACTTACAGTAGTAATAACAAGACATACTAATTCCCCTTTCAAACTTATTACTACATATTATGTAAGATTGATTTATACGGTTTGGACTAGCTATTTTTATTATTCATAAGGGCGCTATTAATCTGCACCCTTATTTATATCCACCACTTCATTCCTTACTAGTTATAAGTTGTATATAGTTCCATATGGAATAGTAAGAAAAGAACTTCCGTACGGTGTAACATGATGTACTGGGTAAAAATACTCTACGGATGAGTAATATGGTTGTACTCCTTGCTGCTGCATTTGCATTTGTTGTTGCATTTGCAATGCTTGTTGAATAGCTTGGACTGTACTTTGTGCTCCACTATATGTTATAGACGTACCATACGCTGGTCGCATGCCAGCTTCAGAATTAAAATATGAATAAAACATGATCTTCAACTCACTTCCGTATAATTTATTACAAATTATATTATGATTCTTTATTTCAGTAGGTACTATAAGCTAGTCCGCTCGCTTATATTCAAATGACAAAATAAAACAGTAGCTGCTAGACTACTTTGAATTCTTCTTATTACCAAATGAAATGATATACATATTCTCCTGTTACACGCTCATCGATTCCAGCAACCCTAACGAACCTAAGTAAATCCGCCCCTTGAAGAAAATATATCGACATCGTAACCGGTACTTGTGACCACATGAATTGAAAAAGCTCATTCACCCTCTGATTCGTCGTAATGATTAAATCATTTACAGGTCCATGATTCCATGCAGAGGTTTGAACTGAAGTGAAAGAAAGGTCTTTCCCATTAACCACTATTCTTGCCACGCTTTGAGTTATGTCCACAATAATCCCCTCCAACATTACAAAAATTGGACCTTTTTTAGTTCATATTATTATAAATATTCTTGACTGTAATAAATGTTTAAGGCAAATCCCTAATAAAGTGAAACTTTAATCAGTGGGGGTCTTACTGCCCGTTAATGCGGGATACAATTTTTTTATTCATATCCCTCAATTCCCATTACAACCATATAATTTCTAACCTGATTCAATTTTTGTAAAAGTTGAACCAGCAAATGTAAATTCCATAAAAGTATTAGAAAAATTAAACTTTACTTTTGAAGGTACTCTGAGAAAAAGCGAAAAATCAGCTGGAAAGCTTATCGATTTAAATATTTATTCGAAATTAATAAGCGATTAATTTTAGTCACTCTGCCCATACTTAATCAAAGTGTCGGCTTCTTTAATTTCTGTATAAAATTCAAAAGTTTGACACAATCCTGGAAAAAGCTTATAAAGAAAAGTGAGGTTCCGTTATTTTCACACTTAGTAGCGCAGCCATGTTACATACAATTTTATAAGTGTGAACGAACTACAAAACTAAAAAACAAATAATAAGTTTGCAACATGTTTGCAAATGCGAATTTTGCATATAAATTCGTGTGATATTGAAAGGAGTTTTACTTATGAAAGAAATTAAAACAGAACAAGAATTCAAAGACATCATCGCAAGCGAGGAGCCAGTAGTTGTTAAGTTCTTTACTACATGGTGCCCAGATTGCGTACGTATGGACAACTTTATCGGAGATGTAATGGAAGAGTTCAATAAATTTGAATGGTATTCTATTAATAAAGATGAGTTTCCAAGTATCGCTGAAGAGTATCAAGTAATGGGTATTCCAAGTTTACTTGTATACCAAAACGGTGAGAAGCTAGGCCACTTACATAGTGCTAACGCAAAAACTGAAGAGCAAGTTACTGAGTTTTTAGAAGCATACTAAGATGAAAGCCCTCTGGAAAACATTTTCCAGAGGGCTTTCATCTGTTTTCATAATTATCTTTTGACGTTTTTCCTCGTTTAATGAATTACACCTTGTCATGATAAGAATAATATGTAGTAAGAAAAGTATTCGTTTCTTGATCCATCTACCCTCCTATCTCTTTAGTAAATAGACTCTAATTAGGTTTACACCCTGACTTTGTACTTTTCAACATATTTTTCCTTCACGAAACTTTGTTACCCCCTTCTTAAAAAGCTATAAAACGTCAACAATGTTTGTATAGACCCACACGACTTTCGTTTGATACTCTATTTATAGAAAGAAATTCCTTTAAAGAAAGGTGAGTGATTAAAATGGATACTCTTTCTCATAAAGAAGCTGATAAAGGCGCTATTGTCAGCATTATGGCCTACATATTTTTATCCTCTATGAAAATCATCATCAGTTATATTACCCTCTCTAGCGCATTACGCGCTGACGGTTTAAATAACTTAACGGATATCGGTGCTTCTTTAGCAATATTAATTGGTCTAAAAATATCTCGTAAACCTCGTGACCCAGATCATCCGTATGGGCATTCGCGTGCCGAACAAATCGCATCACTTGTTGCGTCCTTCATTATGGCAACAGTCGGATTAGAAGTTGTTATTAGTGCCATTCAATCTTTCTTAAATCCGAAACAAGCAGCGCCCAATGTACTCGCTGCATGGGTTGCTTTATTTTCTGCTGTCGTTATGTATTGCGTGTATTTGTATACGAAAAAAATTGCAGCACGAACAAAAAGTAAATCATTAGAAGCCGCTGCAAAGGATAATTTATCAGATGCGCTCGTAAGTATTGGTACTGTAGTAGGTATTGTCGGTTCTCAGTTCCAAATGCCTATTTTAGACCCTATTGCCGCTTTAATTGTCGGTCTTATTATTTGTAAAACTGCATGGGAGATTTTCGTAGAATCTTCTCATATGCTTACAGATGGAATTGATCCTGATAAAATGGAAGAATACGCTGATGCTATTGAGCATATTGGCGGTGTGGAAAACATTGTAGATATTCGAGCACGTATGTACGGGAATCAAACGTACGTTGATATTACAATTGAAGTAGATGCTCGCATGGATGTTGGAGAAAGTCACTGTATTACCGACAACATCGAAGCTATGCTTCGCAAAAAGTTTGGAATTTACCATGCACACATTCATGTTGAGCCAATGAAAAAAGAACCTATTATGACATAGGTTCTTTTTTTATGAACGTTTTATGGAATATAACACATAAAACGAGCCAGCTACCACCAGCTGCCCATCCTGCTAATATGTCAGATGGATAGTGCACGCCAAGATATATTCGGCTAACTGAAATAGATAATACAACAAAGCTTGCTATAAGAATAATTAATAATTTTTTATGCAATGAAATACGATCTTCAGTAATTGTGACGTATGCAATAAATCCTAAAAAAGCAGTAGCATTCATCGTATGACCGCTCGGAAAACTATATCCAGTTGCAGTAACAAGCTGCGTGACATCAGGTCTTGCTCGTTCGTACCATAGTTTAAGCATACTGTTTAAATAACGAGATCCGTAGTAATTAATTGTTAGAAGTAACGCACTAAGCAACTTTTTTCTAACGAGAAAATACATTACAAGAATAATGAGTAATGGAAAATATATTCTTTTGGAACCGATAAAAGACACCCAAGTAAAATAGGTCGTCAAATAATCGTTTCGAAAGCTTTGAATAAAATGTGCGACTATATTGTCAAAGTTCTCAATACAAGCGGTATGATACGAAAGTGATAATACGACAAAACAAATGAGTAACGTAAAACTTAGCAAGTATAAATGTCGATATCGTTTCACATACATAACCTCACTATGCAAAAAAATGGAGCGGTTGTTTTAGTTTTCCTCTCCATTTCTTTTTTATGCATAGTTTATTAAAAAATATAATTATTAATTTTTTGCTTCATCTCAGGGATATCTTCTCTTGTTACGGTAAAACGAATCACCTTCTCATCAAGATCAAGCGCCTCAGCGAATAATCCAGCTAAACCACGGGATTTTCTATCTACTTCCATAATAATTTCTAGTCGGTCGTATGCACGTGGCAAGATTAATAATTCTAATTCATCTAATTTCCCATAATGCTCTCCAGAAACCGGAATAAACTCAAATTCTTGTGCGAATGGAACTTGCTTACGTAATCGATGCGGTAATTCTTCACATTCTATATGACGTACTTTAAACCCTAATTCATTTACACTATCTAAAACACTACTTAATAATGCATTGGGTAACACTTGAACGTAGTCGCGGTCACTTGGGTCTATACTACGTTTAATATCAAGACCTGTATGAATCCAAACCGTTTTCATACCAAGTGTAAGTGGTGCTTCAATTGGCATTGGAAAAGAAAATGGAATTTCAACTTTTTCATTCGGTTCTACAGAAAAAGGTTCTGTTAAGCGTACTCGCTCTAAATCATATGTTGCTGTTACTTTTTTATCATCCACTTCTCGTACATACGACGTCGATAATGTTAAGTAAATGCTTTCAATTTGTTGGCTAACTGAACCTCCAGTTATATGAACCTTTCCAACTATTTCTTCCCCAACAATATACTCATCTTTTTCAAGAACAGTATCTACCTTTGCACTTCCAATACCAACGCTTGCTAAAAACTTTTGAAACATGGAGTCTCCATCCTCTCTAAAGCAGAAGCTACATCTTGTTTTAAATCTTGTACATTCTCATAGTACGGCGTTTTTATTTGTAACATTCGCATAAGCATTTCGCGATTATAATTTTCCAAAGTTAATTCTTCGTACCATGGTTTTTCCTTTTTTTCATTAGATTCATATCCTGCATATAATAAAAATAATGAGAAATGACCGAGCGCATAAAAGTCACTACGAAAGTGAACTTCTCGCATCAAAGCTTGTTCACCTTCGTAAGTTGTAGCTCGCTCATCATCCTCACCTTTCCATTTAGCCAATCCAAAATCAATAATACTAATTTGATTTTCTTTCATTAGTATGTTTGGAATGCGTAAATCTCGATGAATAATGCCTTCACTATGAAACACCGATACACTTTCTAATATTTCATATAAAATCTCAAAAACTTCACGTTCTGTATATACATACCCATCTATGAAAATATAATCTTCAAAATTTTTACCAGGCATGTACTCCATTACAAAGAAGCTCTTTTTCTCCCATATGAAATGATCATATAGACTAGGAATTGCATGATGATTCAATGTTTGTAAAATTATTTTCTCTTGTTCAAATGATTTTCTACCAGACTCATATCTTTGTTTACTTTGTCTTAATTGTTTTAAGACTTTATATCTATTTATTTGTAAATCATTAACGACATATGTAACCCCATAACTGCCCATTCCAATTACTGATTCAATTTTATAACGTTCTGCAACAATTGTATTTTTTCGCAGTGGTCTATCAAATAAAGCTAGTACACGACGCCATTTCATCAGCTACTTGAAAAGAAGCTACGGCTTTTACGTTTTCTTTTATAATGTTGATGTCCATAACCAGATGAACGTCGTTTATAATCGCTACTTGAATAAGAGCGCCCTCTACGACGATAATCACTACTTGAATACGAACGATATTTTTTCTTTCCTAATAAAGAATCAATAATTTTTTTGAACATTCCTTCACCTCTTGAGTAAAATTTCCTTTTTATTATACCAATAATTATTGACTGTATTTGTGACAGGTTTGTAAAGAGTAAAAAACGACGAGTTATGCCCGTCGTTACTTTCATTCATCCTCTTCATCAAAAACTTCATCAATCATACATTTCTCTAATAAATACTCAAATGTAATATCTGCGAGATCTTCAATTTCTTCTCGTTTTGGGACGTACCCTCTTTCAATTAGTTGCTCATAAAAAAACTCCGCAATCTCTTCCGTATCAATCACGACTTCAATTTCCTTCATGAGCATCACTCCTTTATTTCTGTTTTATGAAAAAATCTCAAAATTATGTATATGAGATTAGAAAAATAGATTTTATTTTTTTATAGGTCATAAGCTTTGGACGAGATGCATACGATTGTAGTACAAGCTATTCAAAGGGGGAAATAATAATGGAAAATCAATATGAAGTAGGACAAACAAAAGAAGAGTTCATGCATGAAGATCAATGGGCAGACTCTCTTATAAAGTGGCTTTTTATTTTTTTAATAGTTGTAGGCATACCTTATACTGCATATGTTGTTGTTCAATTTATTCTCTCTTTCTAGTTAACTACTTTTTCTCTGTCAATTTAACTAAATAATTATGAACAACATCCATTACAATTTTATATTCTTCATCTTTAAATGTATCGAACAATAATTGATAATCGTTATAAATGTCAAGTAATCCATCAATGATTTCTTGACGATTCGTCTTAACACTCACTTTTTTCGAGTTGTTAATTGACTTTAACTTACCTAAATCTAATTTATTCATACCTGCTTTATCTTGTTTCATTTTCTTCAAAATTGCATTTGCCGTTTGAGCATTCGCAAGTAACGTTAAATCTGATTCATCCGCTTCTAACCATTCACCATCCGTAATCCGTGACAATTCATAAATTGTATCTTCCCATGCGTCATTCTTATATCTCCATACTTCTGTACGAAAACCAACAATACGGAAAACATCTTTATCATATCCAGTTACTTGCACAAGATCACCAAACGTGAAATTATAATTTAATTCAATCCACTCCGTATCGCCCTTTTTCATATCCTGCTCTGTAACGTGCTGCAATGTTTGCTCTACGTAAAATCCATCGTGATTATTGACTTCGTATACATAAACTCCATCTAAAACCTTCATATTTGTGATTTTCCCAACGGTTCCATATAGCGTAATCACGACTATGTCCCCTACGTTGTATTTAGGTTGTTTTTTTCTTGCCATCTCTATCTCTCCTTTTTTTGACGTCGTGATTTTGATATCAGTATATGCAACCTACATAAAAACGCTTATCACAGAAGCTTATATTCATAAATTTTTTCAATAAAAAATATAATCTTATAAAATTTACATTACACTCAAACAAAAGCTAGTAACTAGACTAGCTTCAAATCAACAAATTTCATAATAAAAAAACATACAGAATACTTCACTTTAAATAAAGTAATGTATTCTGTATGTTTTCAAATAGTTTTTATCTATCTTGTATGTATAAATCCCAGGCTTCATCAAATATAGACATACTTTCTAGCATTCCGCTCAACTCTAAGTATGAACTAATTTCATCATAGTCTTCAGATTGCTTCGGAAAACTTAAATCATCATACATCGCCTCTGCTAAATCTGAAATTTCATTTCTAAATAAAGCTGCACGATGCTTCATCATATAATGGTAAAATGTCTTTTTCAAAAATATTCCCTACCTTTCTAACTTGGGTACATTATACAAGGCAAAAAAGAAAAAAACCAGCATAAAAGCTGGTTAAAAGTCGAAATAATTTCTTTTTAATAGACGCGGTCTTCCCATTAATTCTTCATATGTTAGTTGTTTTGGTAAATCTTTCGTGTAAATTAAGAATAATTGATCTTCAATTTCTTTTACTGTATGGTCTGATTGATAGTCCATCCCACACGAGGAACAAGAAATACATGGTGTCTCTTGGATTTCAATGGCTTTCGTACCATCTGGTAATTCCCAATATACAGTATTCAAGCTTTCTTTCGCTTCTGTACTGTCACACCACATACAATTCATACTGCATCACCCTCAGTTTTTTTGTCGTTTTCTTCTAACTTAGCCATTTGTGCTTGATATTTTTTATCTTTTAATTGATCGCGCTTATCACGTTTATCTTTTAAAGATGCATGAGTATCATTATCTTCGTAGTCTTTACGACGGTTCATACGCTGTAAGTCGTCTGGAACGAGGTTAAATTTCTTATCGCTCATAAGACCTGCGATACCAACATCTGAACGTTTTTCTTCGTAGTTCGGATAAATCTCTTTAAAGTATCCTTCCGCTCTTCCTGGAATATAGCTCTCTGGCTCTGGATACGTCGTAATAACACCTTCAAAGTTACGAAGTACAACTTTATCTGCACTTTGTGAGATTAAATAGTTTGGTTGAAGTGCAATTTTACCGCCTCCGCCTGGCGCATCAACAACGAATGTCGGAACAGCATAACCAGATGTGTGTCCACGTAAACCTTCAATAATTTCAAGACCTTTAGATACTGGTGCACGGAAGTGACCGATACCTTCAGATAAGTCACATTGATAAATGTAGTATGGACGTACACGGATTTTTACTAAGTCATGCATAAGTTTTTTCATAATTGGAACGCTGTCGTTAATACCAGCTAAAATTACTGCTTGGTTTCCGACTGGAACACCAGCATTCGCTAACATTTCACATGCCTTTTTCGATTCTTCAGTAATTTCAATAGATGTATTGAAATGTGTATTTAACCATACTGGATGGTATTTTTTAATAATGTTACATAAGTTTTCTGTAATACGTTGTGGGAATACTACTGGTGCTCTCGTTCCGATACGAATAATCTCAACATGCGGAATCTCTCGTAAATTTTTTAATACATATTCTAAAATTTTATCGTTAATTAGAAGTCCGTCACCACCGGAGATTAATACATCTCGTACTTGTGGCGTTTCACGAATATAAGCAATTGCATCATCTAATTGTTTCTTCGGTACACCCATTCCAATTTGTCCACTAAAACGACGACGTGTACAGTAACGACAATACATAGAACATTGATTTGTTACTAAGAATAGTACACGGTCCGGATAACGATGTGTTAGCCCTGGAACTGGTGAATCTTCGTCTTCGTGAAGTGGGTCTTCTAAATCATATTTTGTTTTATATAACTCTTCCGAAATCGGTACTGATTGCATCCGAATCGGACAGCGTGGATCATCAGGATTCATTAGCCAAGCATAGTACGGTGTAATGTTTAACGGGATCGTTTTCGTTGAAATTTTAACGCCCTCTTCTTCTTCAGGTGTTAAGTTAATCACTTTTCTTAAGTCATCTAACGTTTTGATCGTATTCGTTAATTGCCAAACCCAATCATTCCATTGCTCTTCAGTAACATCTTTCCATAATTCGATATCCTTCCAGTGACGATTTGGTTTGTATACATCATGTAACATTGCTATTCCCCCTTTTTATACGCTCATCCTTTATATAAGCAATAGTTATGCCAACTTTACATTGTTGATAAGTAAATGTGCGGAGAATCCTATTACATAAGCAAAAAAATATTTTTAAGCGTTGTATGAAATCAATACTTAACATCATATTCATTACTTTTTATATATGTAAACGCTCTTTTATTGGTGCAAACACACAAAAACCGCCGATTATTCGGCGGTTTTGTCGTACTTGCTCAGTTTATATTGAAGCGTTTGACGAGGGATACCCAACATTTTTGCGGCTTGTAATATATTCCCTTCCGTTTCAATCAACGCTTGATCTATTAATTCTTTTTCTGTTTGATGAAGTGCTTCTCTAAGTGGCATTATACCCTTCTTCTTCGAAAACTTCTCTTTCCGAAATGTACGTGGTAAACAATTGGCTGTTAATGTATTCCCTTCTGCAATAATAACAGCATGTTCAATCGTATGTTTTAACTCCCGGACATTTCCAGGCCACTGATAAGCTTGCAGTCTATCTTTCGCTTCCTCATCAATTTGAAGTACACCTTTTTTATAACTTTTATTATATTCTTTCAAAAAATAAGATGCTAATAATAGTACATCCTCAGTTCTTTCACGAAGCGGTGGGATATATAATGAAAATACGTTTAAGCGATAATATAAATCAGTGCGAATTTTATTCTCTCGTAAACATATTTCTGGAGGCTGGTTCATTGCGGTAATAACACGAACATCTACTTTTCTCGTCTTATTATCACCAATTCTTCTAATGACTCCATCTTCTAACACTCGTAACATTTTTGCCTGCAAATCAAGAGGCATTGAATTCAGTTCATCTAAAAATAATGTACCACCATCAACAAGTTCAAATAGCCCAGCTCTTTCAATCGCTCCCGTATAGCTTCCTTTTGTCGTTCCAAACAATAAACTTTCTAATAGCGACTCTGGTAAAGCTGCACAGTTTTGTGCAATAAATGGCTTGTTTTTTCTTTTAGAAGCTTCATGAATTGCTTGTACAAACAGTTCTTTTCCTGTTCCTGTTTCACCATATATTAAAACATTCGCGTCTGTTGGTGCTACTTTTTGTGCTAACTCTTTCGTCTGTTTAAACCGCGTATCATTTGTCACTATCGTCTCAAATGCAGCGTGCTTTTTAATCACTTTTTTTCTAGATGATCGCTTTATTTTCGACTGTAAGTCAACAATTGTGTCAGTAAGTTTTTGAATTGTAGAGTAATCCTTTGCAATTTCAACAGCCCCAGCAATATTCCCATCTATAAAAATAGGTAACGTCGTATTTACTGTACAAACATCTTCACCATTTAAATTTTGATAATGTTGTACCTGATGTACGATAGGTTTTTTTGTATCTAGTACTTTCATCAATGTACTCGTTTCCCTTGATAAAGACGGGAACGCTTCTAACAGATGTTTCCCTAACACTTTTTCAATCTTGGATCCATCGTGTTTTGCAGCTACAGAATTATAAAATATTGTAATTCCATTTTCATCTACAGCGTGTATAGCCTCATCAATACTGCCCAAAATCGCTTCAATGACTTCTTGTGTCGAAACTGCTAGCAATGTCATCCCCCCTCTTGCCGAAAATCCAGCAATTACATGCCGGATTTTCGGCACACCTATGTGCGATTGTAAGCATGACGATTCCGTTCTATAATTTTGACCAATTTTATATTTTAATTAGATAACTCGAAACTCTAATTAGTACAGCTTTTCGAACACCCAGCTCCACCTAACTGTTTTGCTTTACAACCAAATTTTGAGACGGAAGTTTTACTGCTTTCGAATAACTAGATAGATCTTTCACCCATATATTCATATCTTCCAACTTATCGAAAATGTAGCAATTATTCGCCAGTCTTCCTGTATACGTATAGCCTAATTGATGAAAGGCAGCATTCATTCCGAAAGAAAGGGATCGAGCAATTGTATAGGAGCAGAAAATAGATCTTTCTCGAAGCTCTTCCTCTAATTTAATTAGTAAACTTTTCATAAATCCATGTTTACGATATTCAGGTAAAGTAGCACAATTCGTTAATTCTGCATTCCCTTCCTTTATGTTCATTTCTGCAGATGCTGTACTAATAATTTTCCCCTCAAATTCATACACGTAGTAAATTGTATCGTCTTCTTTCATCGTCTGTAATACATAACTCGCTTCATTTAAAGGTGTCGGATACACTTCAAATACTTTTCCGAAGACAGTTGCTAATTCTTCTGCATCTTCTTCAGTCGCTTTTCTCAGCAAAAATTTCTCTGGAACTACTTTTTCTTTTATTTCTTTTCCTTTTACACCGCTTAATATAGTATCTTCCTCAGTCCAATGCATACTATTTCGTCTTTCATCATTATTATATTTCACAAAAAAGTATGCATCGTGTCCTTGAAAATAATGAGGTATCGTTGCTTCCAACAAAAAACCGAAAGAGAGCCATGTTGAAACATGCTCTCCCTTTCCTTTAATAATACATTTAGTGAAAGAATGTTTCTCTGCTAGTTCGTCAATTGTCTGTATAATACTTTCAACATTTCCTGTATAGTGATCTACCCGGATACGTTTATTAAAATAATCTAAAACGCCTTCTACTGTATAACAATTCGTCTGTTCTCTAAAAGATTCATAGTATTTCATTTTTTCACCTCACACCAATCTAGTAATGTACATGCAATAATTTTTGCGGCAGCTATCATTTTATCAACTTCTATATATTCGTTTGGATAGTGTGCTACTTTCGTCTCTCCTGGACCAAATACTATTGTTGGTACGTTTGCAATTTGTGTAAATAAACCTCCATCAGTCCCCCACGGAGATGCTTCAATAATTGGTTCGTTCCCTTCGATTTCAACAAAGTTATGATGAAGTGTTGTAATGAGTTCATGATTTTCTTCTAATTCACCAGGAACCCATCTCGCTCCAAACCATTCTACTTCTACCGGATTTTCAACAAACCAATTGTCCACATCATTTAATTCAACAATCCAATTCTCAAACTCTTCTTTTGCCGCCTCTATAGTCTCATTCGGCGCAACACCGCATCTTCCTTCTAAAATTAATTCATCGGGAACAGAACTTGGCCAACTCCCTCCTTCAATTTTGCCAATGTTAATTGGAATTGGAATTGGAATTCCTTTAAATAACGGATCTGTAATTCGACTATTTCTTTTCTCCTCTAGCTTTCTTACATGTTCTATAACAAACATGCTTTTTTCAATTGCACTAACCCCTTCATAGCGCGTTCCACCGTGTGCAGCTTTCCCTTTTACACGTAGACGAAACCACATGGAACCTTGTTGTTTCGGGAAAAACTTCATATTAGTAGGCTCTGGAATAATGACACCATCTGCTTTATATCCTCGTAATATAGTTGCTAATGTCCCTGCTCCGCCACTTTCCTCTTCTATTACACTTTGAAAATAGATGTCTCCTTTTAATTCAATACTAGATTCAATGATCGCTTCCATCGCAAGCATAAGTGCGACATTTCCGCCCTTCATATCCGTCGTTCCACGGCCATATATACGATTCCCTATTTTCTCACCGCTATAAGGATGATGTTCCCACTGATTCACATCCCCTTCTGGAACTACATCAATATGCCCATTTAATATCATAGATTTCCCGTCGCCACTTCCTTTTAAAGTTGCTACAATATTTGGGCTATCTGAAAAACTTGTACGGGGTGATACAAAATAAGGATGATCTTTCATTTTAGAAAAGGAGGGCTCCCATATATCGAGATCTAAACCTAATTCACGTAATTTTTCAATCACAATTGCCTGCGCACCGCTTTCATCACCAGATACGCTCTTTTCTTGAATTAATCGCTTTAAAAATTTCACACTTTCCTCTTCATGGCTCTCAATATAATCACAAACTTGCTTTTTTAATTGCTCCATATATTACATCTCCCTTCATTCAATTACTAGTAAGTTAGAACTAATTTGAAAATCAGCTTCTGTATGTCGTTTTACATCTTCTACTGTGTATGGGCCCATTAATTCTTGTAATATAAGTCCACTCGGAGTTACCTCCATGACTGCCATATCAGTAATAATTAAATCTACACATTTCTTTGAAGTTAATGGCAATGTACACTCTGAAACAATTTTTGCATTTCCGTACTTATCAACATGATTCATCACAACAACGACCCGCTTCGCTTTTTGTGCTAAATCCATTGCTCCACCAATACCTGGAACACGTTTTCCAGGTACAATCCAGTTTGCTAAATCGCCATTTTCACTTACTTGTAATGAACCAAGAATCGTTATGTCTAGCAAACCTTTTCGAATCATCCCAAACGCTGTGCAGCTATCGAAATAACTCGCTCCTGTTATAAGAGAAGTTGGTAAACCTGCTGCATTACACAAATTTTCGTCTTCATTCCCTTTACTTGGCGTTGGTCCCATGCCCACGATTCCATTTTCGGCATGAAACATAACATTTATATCGTCAGGCAAATGATTTGGTACAAGCGATGGTATGCCAATACCTAAATTTACAATCATACCATTTTGTATTTCTTTCGCCGCACGCCTAGCAATCTTATCCCTCACTTCTACGCCCATACCCATTTCCAGTTCACTCCTTCCGACGGTACAATATAATTTACGAAAACACCTGGAACGACAATTTCCTCTGGATCTAAACTTCCAAGCGGGACTATTTCTTCCGCTTCTACAATTGTTATATCCCCAGCCATCGCTACGTGAGGATTCATATTTCGTGCACTTTTGTCAAATACAAGGTTACCAAACGGATCTGCCTTTTTTGCATATACAATTGAAACTTCAGCAGTTAATGCTGTTTCAACTAAGTAAGTCTTACCATTCATTTCAACTGTTCGTTTTCCCTCTTCCACAATCGTATCAACACCAACATCAACTAAAACACCACCAAGACCAACACCACCAGCGCGAATGCGCTCTGCTAATGTTCCCTGCGGAGAAAACTCAATTTGTAATCTTCCCTCGTTTAGTTGCCTTCCTGCATTTGGATTGGAGCCAATGTGAGAAGTAATTAGTGATTTAACTCTTTCATTTGTAACAAGACGACCGATACCTACATCAGGAAATCCAGTGTCATTTCCAATCAAATTTAAATTTGTAACGCCTTTTTCTAAAATTGCCTGTATTAAAGATGGAGGGGATCCAATCCCTCCAAATCCCCCAAACATTAATGTCATATCATCATGGAACAAAGAAATTACTTCCTCAATTTCTTTTAATTTACCGAATGTATTTGTAATAGTTGTCATGCGATACTATGCCCTCCTTTTTGCATCATCTCTTCCACACTTTTAGAGAAAATTGAAAGTAATTCATCTAACTCGGAATATGTAGTTGTCATTGGCGGTGCTACAAGCAGTGCACTATCTTCTTTTCCTGCTTGCCCTGAAACTGCTTGATATAAAAGCAGGCCGTTTTTAGCTGCAACTGAAATAAGCTCTGACGCTTTTGTAAACGGTTGCAATTCTACTCCGATTAGCAACCCTTTTCCGCGCACATCAGCAATGATTGTCGATTGTTGCTGAACTTTCTGTAAGCCTTTTATTAAATACTCTCCCTTTTCTGCTGTTTTTTCAGGAAGATTATGTTTCTCCATATATTCAATAACAGCTAAAGCCGTTGCTGCAGACAATGGATTTGCACTTAACGTATGACCGCTCATTACTGAACGTGATCCACGTAATATTGGTTCCATAACACGATCACTTACAACTGTCGCTGCCATCGGTGTATATCCCGCTCCTAACCCTTTACCAAGTGTCATAATATCCGGCTCTACGCCCCAATGCTCCATCGCAAACCATGCTCCAGTACGACCAAGCCCAGTCATTACTTCATCCGCAATAAATAAAATATCGTAATGATTACAAATCTCTTTAATGACTTTATAATAGTCTTTCGGCGGAACAACCGCGCCTCCAGCTGCTCCGATAATCGGCTCAGCAATAAAAGCAGCAATATGCTCTGCACCAATCCTTTCAATTGATCTTTCTAGTTCAGTCGCACATGCCAGCTGACAAGTTGGATATACCTTTTGAACAGGACATCTGAAACAATATGGAGCTGGTATAGTCGGATAATCTTCCAAAATAGATACGAAACGTTGTCTACGTAGTGGGTGACCAGACATCGATAAAGCACCCATCGTAATACCGTGA
This sequence comes from Bacillus sp. B2-WWTP-C-10-Post-4, assembly GCF_009183805.1. NCBI lineage: Bacteria > Bacillati > Bacillota > Bacilli > Caryophanales > Bacillaceae > Bacillus > Bacillus sp. B2-WWTP-C-10-Post-4. The sequence goes on from NZ_WEII01000076.1 coordinate 16,899, forward strand.
TAACTCATCCATCTTGATAAAATTTTATGTTTCCCTTGAATACCTCGCTCTTGAAAATGCTGAATTGCAATTTTCATAGCTGTTTCATTCGCTTCCGTACCACTATTTACAAAAAAACTCCAGTTCAAATCTCCTACACTTAAATCACTTAACTTCTTCGCTAATTTTTCAGCTGGTTCACTCGTAAACTGTGATCTATAAACGAAAGCAATCTCCTCAGCTTGCTTTTTAATAACGTCTGCAATCTCCTTTACGCCATGCCCAATACCTGCCGTAATTGCTCCTGACGAACCATCAAAATATTTATTGCCATTTTGATCATACAAATAAACACCTTTTCCATGTGAAATCATTGGATACGGCTGACCAACAAGTGGTTTAATTAAGTAATCGCGCATAGCGCTCCCCCATTTCTCCAATTTGTATATATATATGAAGAAAATTGACGTTTCTTTCATAAAAAAGAATCCTCTGCAAAAGCAGTGAATTTATCAAAAAACTATTATAAAATATACAAATGAGTGCTTAAAAAATTTTATAAAACAGAAAATTCAGAACTAAAAAACCAAAGACAAACCCTTTTCTATACGCCCAAATGACCCTCCTTTTTATATGAAATGACTGCATCACCAAATGTTTTTATAGCATAATGCCAGCTGTCCTTAAATACCGACATTCTGTACACTTCGACGGAACTCCCGTTAAACTCCTTCCTATTATCCTACTTTAAATTGCATATTTTAAAACAAATTTCGACACCCACCTTACTAATCAATTCAGATTCCTATTCATTATGTAAACTTTTCATTTTTAAACTATAAAAAAAGAACCGATTAACCACACTAATCAGTTCGTCATGACGCTCTCTTATGGGTTAATACTGTCAATTGCTAAAATAAATAGAAAAATGAAGTTTACAAATTCATCCTACAGTCTATAACACAAAACCTTTTCATAACTTCATTCACAATTACTATCGGGATATCCCTATCCCGAAGTGGCACTCCTTTCCTCAGATTCAAAGTATCTTTCCTTTATAATTTATGTAGGACAATTATCACTTTGTATGTGTATTTGCCTATAATTAAAAAAATCCCTAGTTTTCTAGCGATTTTTGGACATGTATTCAATATGTTAATTGAAATGCACTTTCAATTTGGCATTTATTTTACTTTCGTACAGTCATATGTACTGCTTTACTCTGTGAAATTCTCGTAAGCACCAGCACCTCTTTATGAAAACATATTTGTTGTCACTTTTTAATTTTCCCTTTATAAAATCATTTTTTTTGCATAACCGCTTTCTTGCTTCGCATATAGTTTTAATGATGACAAAGGAGGAATGTTCATGTCTCAATCTGAAATCGAAAAATATGGACAAGAAGTTACGCAATACGAACAGCTCGCACGTTACTATCAGTTTCGTAACCCTAAAAAATATATAGAATTATATATGAAATATTACGATGCACTATCAAAACTTGTACAGGCGTATGAAACAAGAGACTCACAAGAAGCTGCTTTACCGTCACATATAAGAATTTTTCATGCCGATCCAAATATACCGGCGGTTGACATTTTAGTAAACGGACAAAAGGTTATTAAAAATATTTCATTTAAGCAATTCAGCCCTTATTTATCATTAGTGCAAGGTAAATACCGTATAGATATTGTTCCTGTCGGAAATGAAACTCCAATCTTTTCAGCGTTGGTACCAATAATGGGAAATCATACTTATACTCTTGCTGCAATAAATAGTGATAATCATCTACAATTACAACCTATACTTGATAATACACATTTACCAGCTGGTCAAGCAAAAATACGCTTTGCACATTTCTCTCCAGATACCCCTGTTGTAAATGTAGATTTAAAAGATGGAGATCATTTATTTGAAAATGTACTCTTTAAACAAATAACCGATTTTTTGCAAGTTAGCCCTGGTACAGCAGATATTGAAATTTCACTCGCAGATAATAAAAACGTTTTATTGACTATACCGAAATTCAATGTTGAACCAAATGTTATTTATACAATTTCAATAGTAGGTTATTCAACTAAAGATCCTAAATTAGAAGCCGTTATACTCACAAATTAAAACAGTCTACACCATTCATTTGGTGTAGACTGTTTATTTTTGAAATGCAATTTGAAATTCTGTCCAATCGTTATCTGATCGACACATAATGGATCCATTATGTTTTTCCACAATTTGTTTACATACAAATAATCCAATACCAGTTCCTAACTTTTTAGTAGTTACAAATGGTTCAAAAATCGTTTCTACATTTTCAGCTGGAATCATTGGTCCATTATTTTTTATCACAATTCGAATAGCTTGATCTTCTTCAAATACATCAATGATAATTTTTCGTTCTTCTTTCATTGATTCAAGAGCATCAATTGAATTCATTAATATGTTTAAAAATACTTGTCTCACTTCACTCCGATAACCAACAAGCGGAATTGGATACGGTAAATTCTTTTCAATCAAAACATTCGCATTGACCAAACTCGGATATAAGAATTGTATAATGTCTTGAAACAAGTCATTAAGCCAAAACCGTTCCGATTCATTCCACATTTCTTTTTTTGATACGAGTAAAAATTGCGAAATACGAAAATTTAATTGATCTAATTCATGCGAAATAATATCTAAATACGATAAACTCGGATGATCTGCCTTTAATAATTTGACAAACCCCATAATGGAAGTAAGCGGATTACGAAATTCATGTACAAAACTAGCTGACATTTGTCCTAAAATCGTCAGTCTTTCTTTATGTGTTTCGTTAATATATTGCTGTTTTTCCTCTAAATTCTTCGATAT
>NZ_WEII01000077.1:0-19090 GCF_009183805.1 Bacillus sp. B2-WWTP-C-10-Post-4
GAGTAGGTAAACGGGACGATATTTAGGTCATACATCTAGGTAATGTCCCGTTTTTTATGTGTGATTATCCCATGATATAGGTAACCAATTATAATAAAAAGAGCCTGTAGAATATCCTACAAGTTCTTTTTATTATATTATTAAATCGGGAACAACAAACTATTTTAACATTCAATACAGGGAGACCATTTTGATTATGGCTTGATTTTATTATAAATCAAATATAAGCTTTTGAAAGGTCTAGATTTTGAAAATTATGTGAATTGAAAAGCTACGATGTTTATATTAGATTTCATTTACGACCAACTTCTTCTTACTTAAATACACTGCACGATCTGATTTTTTAGCAACCTCCTGTGAGTGCGTCACAACAATAATGCATTTATTCTCTTTATGTGCAAGTTCTTGAAATAGTTCTATTATATCCATTGCAGTTTCCTCGTCGAGGTTTCCTGTCGGCTCATCTGCAATCAGTAAATCAACATTACAAGATAGTGCTCGAGCAATTGCTACACGCTGTTGTTGTCCACCGCTTAGTTGCAGGACGTTTCGTTTCGCTTCAACTTCTGTGAGTCCTACCCTTTCTAACAATTCTAATGCTCTTGCTGTTTTATTTTGCACTTTAACACCTGTAATTTCCATTGCTGTTAAGACATTTTGAAGAGCTGTCATATAGGTTATTAAGTTATAAGATTGGAAAATTACAGATACATTTTGATTACGGTATCGATCCAAACCAATTTTTCTAATATCTTTGCCATTATACAGTACATAACCATTTTTAGGGACATCTAGTCCACAACCTAAGCTTAGAGTTGTGGTTTTACCAGATCCAGATGGTCCTAAAATCGTGTAGAAATGTCCTTTTTGAAAAGAAAAGTTAACATTTTCTAGTATCGCTACATTTTTTCCATTACTTTCATAATAATAATCCAAATTTTTAAACTGTAAAATCGTCTCCATATTAAGCCTCCTCATTCATCTTTTAAAAGAATTTGTTTTGGGTTTAAACGTAGAATAGATAATGCCGGAAGAAGCGTTGCTATTATAGCAATAGCTAGTCCAATTCCACCCATTTTCCCTACATCGTCTCCTGTTACACTTACATCAATTTTATCAATTGGATCTTCTTTTTGATTTTGTAGAGTACCACCAGGTCCAGCCATCATTACAGTACCATGTTGCGAGGTATCTGTTTCTTCGCTTGCAGTAGCAATTTCATTCGAAAGTAAATTATCCCCGATATATTGAGAAACTTTAGCTCCTGTTGTTATAGATAATCCAAATGCTAAAATAGCGACACATACTACTTCTACTACGAACTGTGCCATCAGTTTCCACTTTTTCTCTCCAATGGACAATAGAATCCCCATTTCCTTACGACGTCCTTTAATTCATAGCATAATAATTAATACTAAAGTAATCGCACCTACAATCCATACAATATAAATAATCATTTGAGAAGTCGAAGAGATATTTTCTATACGACCAATCATTTGCTTGTACAATGAATCATGCGCATCTAATTTATAATAATTAAAATCAATATTAGATTTTTTTGCTTCTTTTTTAAATGCATCAATATATTGTGGATCATTCAAGAAATACACGACTTGAACACTACTTATACCTTGGTCTACTTCTAATTTTTTCATAGTTGAATGCGGCATATACAGTTTATTAGCTGGATCCATAATAGGAGGAGCCTGTTGACCCATTGCTTGCTCATTTGTTTCGTAAATACCGATAATTTCAACTTCAAGGGTTTCCTTCTTATCCCCTGATTGCACTTTAACTTTGTCTCCTAATTTCAAATTGTTTAATTCCGCTAATCGTTTTTCCATTAAAGCTACATTCTGATCCTTCATTTGCTCTGTTATTGGTTTTCCATCAATGATTTTACTTTTTCCGTTTTTAAAGCTTTCTTGTAATGCAGTCTTGCGAACTCCTTCAATCATAAAAGAAGCATTCATATCTATTTCTGTACCAGAGCTTGAACCGCCTCGCGCAGCCGTCATTCCCACTTTACCTTTTCCTTCTTCTTCTCCTTCTGAAGCTCCTACTAGTTTAAGCCCATCAGAAATACCGAAAGTGTTAGCTATGTAATTATAATCTTTTACATACTTGGACTTCGCTAATTGATCTGTTTCTTTTGCATCGAGCTGCGGCGGATTTGGCATTTCTCCAGTTTCCTTAGCTTTTTGACCTATTTTGTCGAAATCAAGACCTAAAGTAACATCTGCACCAAGTTTTTTTCTTGCAGCATCCGCTGCTTTTTTTGATGCATTTTGGATTGTGAAACCTGAAAGAACCAAATTTGTAACAATCAGAAAAACTGCCATCAAAATTAATGATGTTCCTATCCTTTTTTTCATACTGAGAATTGCTCGTTTCATAAAATTCATTTTTCTTACCTCCTTGATAACTTGTATTCTATATAGGTTATCTAGAGTTTATATGGAGCTAATCGGTAGTTTAACTAGAGATATAAGGAGTTTATGTGTAGTTATTCATTTACCTGTTCAAGAAAAACTAGAACACAAATTCAAAAATGCAGTCGTTTTTGAATATTGGTAAGGAGTTAGTCAATTTAAGAGACTTATAGAAAAGAGAGGTTAAGCTTAATTTAATGTATATAATATAAAAAAAATATTTATTGTATAATTTCTATACAATAAATATAGAGAAGCTATTTGTGAATATCTAGATGGGAATTTAAGTTCCTCATAGAAATTACATCTTTTAATAAGAAAAGAAACAAGTTAACATTCTTCTTAAATTTTAATATAAATTATTTATAGTTTTATTTTATTGCACGATTTATAATATAATATACAAATTTATCACCTATTTTTATAATTCAAGCACCTACTATTAGGAAAAGAGAATATTTCCTAATTAATTTAAAACATAAATTTTGTCTATGTTTTAAACAATATGTATTTTGGAGGAGGTTAATTTGATTTTTTCAAAACTCATTGATCGGTACGCCTTATATGATTTACACAAAAAAAGAAGTGTAGCATTTCAGTTTACTTCCCTTTCTAACACTTCATTAAATATAAAGAACATAGAATCTTTTTATAAAGTAAAACCATCACATTTTCATTTTGACATTAAGCATTCAAAGCAGGAAAATGAATACATGGTTGGGCAATTCAACTATAAAAGTTCGGTTCAATCCGGTGATTCACGCAACGACTCTGTAACTGGGGAATTATTCTTACATAAAAATGAAAATGCACCTCATGTTATCTTTGTTCACGGTTGGAGAATGGATTCTAACGAACGTGTGAAAAAAATATTCCACGATCATATGACCAGCCTGAAGTGGAATATGTATTATTTCACTCTACCCTATCATTTTGAAAGAAAACCCGATCAATCCTTATTCAGTGGAGAGTATATGGTAAGTGCAAATATTGAACGAACATTACAAGCAACTAGACAAGCGGTAGCTGATTTACGAGCTTTGATTAAATGGATTAAAGCAAATAAAAAGGGGCCCCTGATTCTAATAGGAATTAGTTTAGGCGGATTTATTACTAACTTAACCTCTCTTGTTGAAGAAGAAATTGATGTGTTAGCATCCATTTTCTATGCAAATCGACTTTCTTATTCTATTTGGAATACAACTCCAGGTAAATTTATTAGAGAAGACTTGGAACATCATGGTGTTACGTATGATGATTTAATAGATTATTGGAAAATCACTGAACCGAGTCAAGCATTACCAAAAGTACAAAAAGAAAATATTTTATTAATTTCAGGTAAGCACGATCTATATGTGCATTCTGAGGATACAGACTACTTGTGGGAAGCTTGGGAAAAACCTACACGATATATTTATACATGCGGGCATGCCGGGATCGTTCTTAAACGTAAAAAAATTGCAACTGATACTATCAATTTTATTCAAAATCGATTGAACGCCCCGCACTTATCCAATGCCATGCCTTAAATCGAGAGATTACTAAGTACAAAATCTTATACTTATATTGTTATATTTTTTACTAGTCACCTTTGTAAATCTTAGCCCCAAGCCTTACACGATTGAAAATGAAATAAAATAAATAACTAAAGAACTAATTTACCATATGGAAAAACATTGCTCAGCACTTTCACCAGTGGTCCCTGTATATGCAATATTACATACAAAAATATTTATTTATTACGTTATTTATTTAAAAATAAATTATTCATCCATTAATCTATACCATCCTTATTTACATTTATGGATACCCTAATTACATATGAAAAAGAGAGAAGAACATTGGTTAGTTCTTCTCTTTTTGTTTATTTTTAAGGTAACTATCTATAAAATTTTGCTTTTCATAATTCTTCATGAGTCTAGAAAATAAATTTTTCTAATGTACATAATTACAACGACATTAAAACACTTTGCTCTTAAATCCGCTACTTGTATTATTAATTGCATGAAACTCCTTCTTGAGAAAGGTTTTAATTTCCGAATATTCTGTTGACCGTTATAACATATCCAATTTACAATTTAATTGTGGTGTTCTTTCACAATTAAACTACTTAGAATACACTTCATTTATTTGAAAACAATTACAAATAGAGGTGCTAAAATGAAAACTAGAGTAAATCCAGAATTATTACAAGGGTTAGAGATGTTTCCGGATCTCGATTTACGCCCAGAAAATTTGCAATCAATCAGAGAAGGAATAGCTCAAATGAGACCACCTACCGTTGTTGATGACTCTCTTTCTTTAACAGATAAAGTCATTGTTGGGCCTGATGATAATCCGTTACCATTACGAATTTATCATCCAAAATCAAATCATGAATCTTTACCTGTCTTATTATGGATACATGGTGGAGGTTATATCTTAGGGTCTATAGATGATAACGATGATACTTGTATGAGGTTTGCAAAAGAAGCTAGCTGTGTGATTGTGTCTGTAGACTACCGCTTAGCACCTGAACACCCTTACCCAGCACCAATTGAGGATTGTTATTCAGCTTTAAAATGGATTGCTGATAATGCAAAGTCATTAAACATTGATTCGAATCGAATTGGGGTTGCAGGAGTAAGCGCTGGCGGTGGACTAACAGCAGCATTATCATTATTAGCCCGAGATCGAAAATATCCTTCAATTTGTTTACAAATGCCACTATATCCAATGATTGATGACAGAAATGATACACCTTCAGCGAATGAAATTAAAGAGGGATTTGTTTGGAACCAAAAGGCAAATGAAGCTGGCTGGAAAATGTATTTAGGAGAAATGTATGGAACGGATCAAATCCCTGCCTATGCAGCACCTTCTCGAGCTGAGGATTATAGTGACTTACCGTATACTTACACATTTGTTGGTCAATTAGATCCATTCCGCAGCGAAACATTAACCTATGTAAGCAAACTAGCACAAGCTGGTGTTGATGTGGAGTTTCATTTATATCCAAATGCCTATCACTGGTTTGAAGGGTTAAATCCAAATGCCGATGTATCTATTTATGCTGTGAACGAAATAGTACAAGCAATAAAGACTGGTTTCAAACGAGTATCCAAGGTTGAGGCTTAATCCCATTACAAGAGAAACACTTATAAATAGTATATATGTATTTATCATTTAAATATAATAGCCGATTCTAAATAAGAATCGGCTATTAATATGTAAAATCCGCCTAATATATTAAGGTTGAGAAACAGATATAAGATGTTTAGGCGATGTGTTTATTTCCTCTGCTAATGCTTTTATGTTCATCATGATTTGAAGTATTTCTTCTTTTGTGGTTCTTGGGTTGATAGAGCAAAGTCGAATTACTACTTTTTCTTTTAATTTAGTCGTACTTAGCATAGCAAATCCTCTTTGATTAATTTCTTCCACCAATTTTTTGTTTATTTCATGAATTGTATCTGTAGATGTTAGCTCACATGGAATATAACGAAAAGTAACAATTCCTAATTGGGCAGGTGTTACTACTTCCCAATCTTTTTCTTTCCTTAAAAACTCTTCAACTTGTTCAGCTAGCATAATGCCATGATCAATTGCCTCACGAAAAGCTGTAACTCCGAATGCTTTAAAAGAAAGCCATACCTTTAATGCTCTAAATCTACGAGAAAGTTCAATTCCACGCTCCCCAAAATTCACTTTTTCTTCTATATTAGTTTCTGTATCCTTAATATACTCTGGGATCATACGGAATGTTTCACTTAAATATTGGCTATTTCGAATAAGTACACAACCAACATCATAAGGCTGAAAAAGCCATTTATGCGGGTCTAACGTTAAAGAATCGGCACGATGAATTCCACTTAATAACTCCCTTCCTTTTTCACTGAGAATTGCTGCAGCCCCATAAGCTCCATCCACGTGTAGCCATATATCTTCATCGCCACATACATCAGCCAATTCATCGAGGGAGTCCACCGCTCCGCAATTCGTTGTCCCTGCATTAGCAATAACACAGAATGGTTTTTTCCCTTTTAATCGATCTTCTTTTATTTGTTTTCTTAAAGTACTAACTGAAATTTTTAAATCTTCATCTGTCTCAATTCGGCAAATTTGATGCTGTTTAAAACCTAATACTTTAAGTGCTCGATCTACAGAAAAATGAGTTTGGTTAGAAAAATAAACAATCGTATTTTCTATGTCATTATTCAGCTTGACCTGTCTCGCTACAGTAAGTGCAGTCAAATTAGCCATGGAACCACCACTGACAAATAGTCCTTCAGCTGAATCAGGGAATCCTAGCATTGATTTTAACCAGTTAATTGTCGTTAATTCAATTTGTTCGGCACCTGCACCTACTATCCAAGCTGTAGGAAATACATTAAACCCACTTGCTAAAAAATCTGCTAATACACTAACATAATTATTAGGACCTGGCACAAAAGCCATAAAATGAGGATGATCCACATGAGTAATTTGATTAAACACATTGTTATTAAGAAAATGAAGTAATTCTTTTGGATTAGATCCGTTTTCCGGAATCGTTTCAATTAGCTTGTCTGTAAAAATATTACTATCAATCGTTTCTGAAACTGGTTTACTTTTTAAATGATTCATATGATCAACAATCAAGTCAACCGCTTGATATCCTAACTGACGCATCTCTTCGGCTGATAACTGCAAGTTTTTTGTCATTTGATTTACTCCTATTCTATTTAAAAAGGCGAGTTCTTGCTCGCCTTTTCATTTTTTATAATTTGTAATCACCAATTGCTTGTATTGGATTTTGAAGAATCATGTTGATTAATCCATGGATGTGATTTAATATTTCCTGTATTTTCTCTGCTTCATATACCGTTTGATCAAATCCAAACTTTATTGTAAGTTTTTCTTCAGGGAAGCACATAATTCCATACTTTACATGTGGCTCATCAACAACTTCGTAATCCGTGATAGCAAAATGTCTGTTTTCATTTGAAGAAAAGATTGCTGGATTAGTTGGATAGTTTTCAAAAACCCAAAGATGGTCAGTCAACTCAGTTTTTAATTCACTTTGCTTTTGTATATCAACAAATGAATAGTATGCATACTCATTACATTTCAATGTCTCTAGTTGTACCTTTTGCAGGAAATCCACAAAAGATTGTGTTTCTGTCCATGCTAATCGGATAGGCAAAACATTTGTGAACAGCCCGAACATATTTTCAATTCCTTCTACTTCGGGAGGTCTGACTGATACTAGATTAGGCAATACTACTTCTCTCGTTCCGTTAAATTTGCCAAGTAATATTCCCCATACAGCTAGTAGTGCTGTATTCATAGTTATATTGTTTTTAGTTACAAATGTCTGTAACTGATTAGTCAAATCCTTTTCTAATGTTAAATCCATAAAAGTGAAGTTTAACCCTTCACTTTTAGATGGGACTTTCTTTTTAGGAATACTAATTTTCTGATTGTATCCTGATAAATAATCCTGCCAAAAATGACGTGCTTTCTCATGATCTTGTGCCAAAGTCCAGTCTATGAATGTTTCAAAAGGTTTTACCATAGGTAACTCCGCCGTAGTTCCCGCATTTGTTGTTTCATAGAGCTGGAATAATTCGTCTATCAAAATGCTAACGCTCCAACCATCACATAATAGATGATGGGAACTCCAAATTACCTTATGCTCGTTATTACCTAGTTGGAATATACAGAGACGGGTCATAAGTTCACCATTTTTAAATCCTTGACTTAAATTTTCATTCATCCACTGATCTAGGAATTCTTGCTGTTCTTGTTTCGTCATCTCAATTAAGTTTTTTATTTCTGAATTTATTTGAACATCATATAGAACAGCTTGCCAAGGTTTTGCTTGTTCATCTTGCACAATTATTGTTCTTAAAGAATCATGACGATCAACTAATTGTTGAAAACACTGAATAAAGAGTTTAATATCCAGCTCCCCCTCAAGTGCCCAAATTGTTTGTTCAAAATATGCATTTGTATCAGGTTCATTCGTAGCATGCTCATAAATAACTTCCTGGAAAGGTGCTAACGGATAAATACGTTCTATTTTTATATCCGGCATTTTTTCTTGTATTTTGGTAAGTGTATGTTGATTAAGTTGTTTATCTTTAACATTTAGTAATATAGCTTTATTATCGTTCATTATATTTACATCATTTGTTTGTGAACTTGAAAACTGGTCTAGCTTTTTAACAAATTGAACCATGTCCCTTAATATAGGAAATGAAAATAGATTTTTTGGTTCAAGCTCGAATCCTTGTCGATACAGTCTAACGGACACTTGAATCGCTTTTATCGAATCTCCACCTAAGGCGAAGAAATGATCATTTACTCCAACTTGATCTATTTTGAGTACTTCTTGCCAAATACTAGTTAATATTTTTTCCATTTCAGTTTTTGGGGCAATAAATACTTCATTTGTTTGTTTCTCCGGAGTAGGGAGCGCTTTTCTATCTAATTTCCCGTTTGGAGTCAGGGGTAATTGGTCTAAATAAACAAAATAAGAAGGAATCATATAATCTGGCAAGTGATCTCGCAAATGCTTTCGTAGTTCTGTTGTACTAATATTTTGCTCAGTTACCACATATGCAACTAAAAATTTTATTCCGTTCTCATCTGTTTGATCAATTACGACAGCATGTTCGACTTGTTTATAAGTTAGAAGACAATGAGAGATTTCTTCTAACTCTACTCGATATCCCTGAATTTTCACTTGGTAATCTTGGCGGCCTAAAAATTCAATATATCCCTCAGAATGCATTTTTCCACAATCTCCTGTTTTATATATAAGACCAAAATCAGGATGTGACACAAACGCTTCATTTGTTTTCTTTTCATCATTTAAATATCCTTTAGCAAGGCCCACTCCCCCGATATATAAATCTCCAATTACACCAACAGGGCACATTTTCTTTTCATAGTTCAACACATAATACGTTTGGTTTGCCAAGGGCATCCCATATGGAATACTATTCCAATGTGATTCCACCTGTTTGACCGGATAATAAATTGACCAAATCGATGCTTCTGTTGCCCCTCCTAGTGAAACTACTTCTGCAATTGGAAAATGTCTTTTTATTTTTTCTGGTAAAGAAAGCGGAATCCAATCTCCACTATGTAAAACTAAACGTAAAGAAGGATATTCAAAATGAGAACCTACTTGATCCAATGCCAAATCCATGATTGCAGGCACTGTATTCCAAATTGTAATCCCTCTACGTTCGACAGTGCGGATTAATTCTTGCATGTCTCTTGGATCACGAATCATTATTAACATTGCACCTGTGCTTAAAGCTCCGAAAATATCGTATACAGATAGGTCAAAACACATGGAAGAGATACCAATAATACGATCATCTTCATTCACCTCATATTTTTGATTTATGTCTTGAATAGTATTTGTAACCGCTTGGTGAGTAATAATTACTCCTTTTGGTTTTCCTGTACTTCCTGAAGTGTATATAATATAGGCAATATCTTCTGGACCAGCAATAGCGGGCATATCTTCTGTTGTATAAAATGACAAATGATTTTCTTCATAAAGACTAGGTTCTAATAAAAGCTTGCATGAGCTATTTTTTAAAATATATGTTTGGCGATCTAAAGGATGATCGGGATCAATCGGAACATAAGCGGCACCTGATTTTAAAATACCTAACATATTAACAATTGTGTCAACTCGCCTTTTTGCTAAAAGACCCACTTTGTCACCTAGACCAATACCTTGCTCTTTTAAGAAGTGGGCAATTTGATTAGAACGTTTATGAAGTTCCGAGTATGTTAACCATTCTTGTTCAAATACTACTGCTACTTCATCGGGTGTACGTTTTACTTGGTCTGTAAATAATTGATACAGAGTAGTTGAAGGTATTTTTTCTGTTGTTTCATTGTATTGCTTAATTAAAGTTTGATCCGATTCTTTCATCTGCAAAGATGTTATATCGCTTTGTTTCACCAATTGTTCCAATAAGTCAACAAATTGGGAAAACATTGCTTCTATTACATCAACATCAAACAACTCTTCAACGTAGTTCCAGCTAATTAATAACTCTCCATTTTTTTCAATTACTACATTATCCAAATACACTTGTGGAGTCCGAGCATGAATATAGCGAAGAGAACCAAGTTGTTCCCAAGAGAAAGCACCTGCACCTGCTAACATCGAGGTGAAAACGATTGGCATAACTGCTTTTGGCGTCATTTGATGATATCGAGTAAAATCTCGAATAAAGTTAACTCCATCGTAATGACGATGTTCAAGGCCATCTAATAAAGTAGCTTGCGTTTCTTTTACTCTAGTAAAGAAAGTTTGCTCTGGTTTTACATCAACATCCAATAAAATAAGTGATGTGAAATCTCCAACAATCTGTTCTACTTCATCATGAACAGGATAACGGTTAAATACAGTCAAGTTAATTGCTAATCGACGTTGATTACTCCAATATGCCAACACATCACCATATATTGTACAAAGTAGAGCGGAAGGCGTTACCTCTTTCTCTTGTGCTAACTTTCGTAGCTTTGTCCATTTTTTATTATCCAGGATTTTTGTAAGTGATTGGAAGTTAGGAGTAGCAATCTCTGCTGGATCCTTTTTTAACAGCAAAGAAGGTGCAAAAGGAAAGTCAGGAAGCTTACTTGTCCAATAATCTTTTGCTGTTTTATATTCTTCGCTTTGTTCCATTTCATCATAGATAAACATATAATCTTGAAAATCAAAAGATAAAGATTCTAATTTTTGATTTGGTTTATAATAATAATGCAACAAATCCTGTCCAACAATGTTCATGCTTGCTCCGTCCATTAATAAAGCATCGTATCGAAAACATAATAAATACGTGTCTTCTTTTAAAAGAAAAGCTTTCAATTCAAACAAAGGCCATTGCCCCAAAGGGAATACATGGTTAGTCATTCGAGAACGCTCTTCTTGTAAGCGAGCATGTTGATTCCTATCATCTAAATCTATGAGACTCACTATTTCAATCTCGTAATCAGGAACGCTTTGTAATATTTGCTGTTTTCCCTCTGGTAAAATTACAGCTCGCAACATTGGATGACGATGAATTACCTTTTGAAAACTTTTTGAAAGACGATTGATATCCAATGCTGTTTCATATTCAAAATATGTTTGAGGGGAAATACCACTTAATTCAAACTGTGAATTCCGTCCTATCATATACGCTGTCTGAACTTCTGTTAAGGAAAATGGCTTATACAAATCTTTAACATGAGTTGGTCTACTTTCAAGGTTTTTCTCTTTACGCTCTAGCTTTACACAAGAACTCAGTTGAGCAATTGTGGGGTGCTTAAAAAAATCTGTTGTACTTATTTTTAAGCCGTCTTTTCTTAATAAATTAATTACCTGAAGTGCTTTAATAGATTCTCCTTTTAATGCAAAAAAATTATCATGAATACCGATTCCCTCGATCTCCATAACTTTTTCCCATGCACGCACTAATTTTTGTTCAATTTCATTGCGCGGAGCAACGTATGGAATTGATACATAATCCGTTTGTGTTATATCCAACAATCTTTTTCTATCCACTTTTCCATTTGGATTCAATGGAATCTCTTCTACCTGAATCATTTTTTCAGGAATCATAAACTCAGGTAATTTATCACTTAAATATTTTCTGATTTCACCAAAAGACACCTTGTTATCCGATACATAGTAGGCAGCTAATAATTTCCTATTTCCATACACTTGATCAACAACGATAGCCTGGTTTATTTCTGGATATTCCCTTAATTGAGTTTCGATTTCTCTTAATTCAATCCGATACCCCCGAATTTTCACTTGATGATCCATTCGACCTAAATATTCAAGTTCTCCATTAGGCAACCAACGAACGAGATCACCTGTATGATACATCATTTCCCCTGCCACAAAAGGACTCGGTACAAACTTTTCATCTGTCAGTTTATTTTTACCAAGATACCCTCGTGCTACCGCTACGCCAGCAATGCAGAGTTCACCGGGAATTCCAAATGGTTTTAATTGGCCATACTTATTCAATATATAGGAATGATAATTCGGGTTAGGTTTGCCAATCGTAACTTCTTTGTAAGTGCTCAAGTCTTTTACTGTTGCGCAAATGGTTGTTTCTGTGGGACCATAAATATTTAAAATTGTTGCTTCACTGATACAACGAATTTTTTCAACCAAATCAATGGAAAATGATTCTCCTGCTAATAAAATAGATTTTAAATCTTTTAGAAAAATCGCCCCTTCTGGATCACTCAAAATCACTTCCATTCGCGATGGCGTTGATTCCCATAAATCCACCTTATGTTTTTTGACCAAATGAGCCAATTCTTTTGTTGCAAACTGGTCCTCTGTAGCAATTACTACTTTTGAACCTTGCGTTAAAGGAAGACATATTTCTAACAAGGAAATATCAAAAGATACACTAGCAAGAAACAAGAATGATTGATTAGCCTTTACTTTTTCTCTCATTACATTTAAAAAATGAACTAGCGATTTTTGTTCGATCATTACCCCTTTTGGATTTCCTGTCGATCCTGATGTGTAAATAACATAAGCCAAATCATTAGGATTATGTTCTCGTACTAAATTACTTTCTTCACCTTGGAAAAGATATTCTTTATCAAGATACAGTACTTCACCCGCAAATTGCGGCAATACTTCCTCTGTTCGCTTACTAAGTAAATATTTTGCTTGACTATCTTGTAACATATATTCAATTCGTTCAGTTGGGTAGTTAGGGTCGATTGGTAAATACGCTGCTCCTGCTTTTAAAATCCCCATCATACCAATAATCATTTCTAATGACCGATCTACCATAACGCCAATAATACTTTCTTTTGAAACACCTTTACTTTGAAGAATAGAAGCCAATTGATTCGCTTTCTTATTCAATTCTCTATATGTCAAAGATTGTTCATTACAAACAACAGCAATTTGATCTGGAGTTTTTAATACTTGCGCTTCAAACAAATCTTGAAATGATTGAAACAAGTCTATACCCGTTTGAAAAGTATTCAATCCTTCTAACAACTCTTTTTCTTCTTCTGCAATAATACAAATATCTTTCAATGCCAAATTCGGATTTTGTGAAACTTGCTTTAAAACATAACAATACGAATTGGCAAACTGTTGCAAAGAAGAGAATGAACGGGACTTGCAAGAAATTTGAAATTCAAATTCATTATGTATTTCATTCCATTTTCTTCGTATCCATAGGGCTAAATTATTCTCTGCGTATTCTTCTAGCGAATTTTCATTATGTAATCCTTCCATCCCGATTACAATTTGAAAAGGAGTTAAATTGTGTTTAACTAATAATTCAGAGAGCGGATACTCCTGATTTTCATACCCGAATAAAGTCGTTTGTTCAATCTCATTTACTAATTGTTTAAAGGTGTGATGCGGCTGGATTTCACTTCCTAAAGGAATCAACTTATTAAGATTCTCACTTTGTTCAAGATTCTCACTTTGTTCAAGATTCTTTTTAATTATAGGAATACCAATAGTAATTCTTTCTTGATCTGTATAATGTGCCAAACAAACCCTTAAAGCGGCTTGAAACCAGCTAAATAATAATAAATCTTGAGACTTACTTATTTTTTGTATACTTTTACTAAATTCTACATTCACTATGACTTGAACGTACTCACAAGGTGTTTCTTTATTTAGCTGGTAATCGCTATTAAATTTAAATACAGAAAAATCGAGAATCTCGGAAGATAATTGCTCCTTCCAAAACGCTTCTACTTCTTTATTTTCATGAATCGAACTTCGATCTTTAATGTGCATTTTTATCTTTATCCCCCTAATATTCATTTCTTCTACTCGTTAATTTTTAAGCCAACTTCAAGCCCATGGAGAAACACTTGATGATTATCCAAACATAAAAATTGCTGAATATCTTCAAATTTCATATGACCAACTGAACAAATCCCTAAATTTAATGTCTCAGCAACCATATTTAAGGTAGCAGTGATAATGCCTGACTCAATACAAGCAAATAAATATCCATCTGAACCGTATTTCGGGATGGAAGCGTTCGCATTATAAACCAAATAAACTGAGAAGGCAGATTGAGTAAATAAATCCTGATTAATTAACTCATGATCACTTTTGATTACTTGATCAATGTTGTTTACAATCACAAGACTATTTTTTGATGGGTTATAATAATAAAATCCAGCTTTCATACCCTCTATACGTTTTGGTTTTACATAAACAAAGATATCAATGGGATAGAGCCCGCCTGCACTTGCGTAATGATAGTATATTTTTTCTTCCCTAACCTGTTTTAGAGTTGATAAGAATCGGGAAAATTCCGAAAAATTAATATGTTTTTCCATATCAAATTGACGACAAGATCTACGTTCCTTGATTATAGTAGGTAGCTCATTTGTTGTTTCAAGTTGAATTTCGGTCGACCGTGCAGCAACGTGCGTGCGATTTAATTGTTCACTCATATATTTATCTAACTTTTCTTTAGAAAAGCGAATCTGGTTGCTATATGGATTTGAAAAAATCTTTTCTTGTGAAGAAAATACTTCTCTTGGGTGTAATATGTTACTTACTAACACACGATTTTTTATCATGAGCTCTATGTTTTTTTGTGTCTCTTCTACATTTCCTAACGAAAAGCGCTCTACTAGTTCACTAATTTTCACACCTTTTTGAGCCATAAAATAAAAATCTGGAAACCACTCAGACAGAATACCTGTAAATCTCATTTCCCCTATCAAAACTTCATTATGCAACTTCTCCCAATGCTTAATCGGAGACCAGTAATAAATTTTCTCGCTCATATAACCCTCCATAAACGTTTAACTTATTTTTGAAATGCAATTTTCTAATTTACAAAAATTTTTTCGGATTTTTCTCCTTGTCTCATAGTGATTATAAATACATGCACTTTAACGAAACTTGAAAATAATGAAATAACTTTTTCTTCATTAAAATTTTTTATTTCATCATAAAAAATGATTTCTTTTTGGATATTTCACATCCTTTCCCATAGTAATCCTATAAGGTATAAACCATTTATAACATTGAGAATATTCATGTATTTCCAATGTGAAATTATTGTAATGGATTGGAGAGCGGTTGAATATAGTTATTAAATCAAATAATGTTGAGAAAGTTTTATTTATTATATCGATAAAATTTTATGATGTAATTTATTACAAATAGATTAAGAAAAGAGTTTTAAATTTTTCTTAATCAGTTAGTGTGAAAATATCACATACTATTACATACAATCGAGTTACTTACATTTCATATTCAAAATAGAGAAAAGACACCTTGAATGGTGTCTTTTCTCTATTTTAATTCCATATACTTTTTACGCCTTTGTTATTTTTAAACGATTTGTAGGAATTAATACAACTCGAACATCTAGTTCGTTATATGTTCGAATATATAATAAACATTATATGAATTACGAATGTATTTCAGGTAATTTTATAAATAAACTCAAAGATATCTTCTCCTCCTACTGTCACAAAAGAAGCAATCTATTGCTTATTTCTTTTATTAAATTGTAATATAATTACAGTATGTGAAATTATATTACATTAACTTTAAAAACGAAGTGAGAATAATCTTCACTTCGCTTTTTTTATTTGCAATCCTTGTTAAATTTGCTCAATGCAGTATTTATTTCCACATTCTTCGCTTTTATTTAATCGGTTTCTCTGTTTTTAAGACAAATGAACTTAATGCAGGAACTTTAATTTTATTGTCATGGACAACATAAAGTGGTTTACTTCCCGCCTGCTTGCTGTCTACTAGTACTTTCCAAGGCCCTTTCGATGGAAGTGTTATTTCAACAGCTTCTCTATTTGCATTGTGAGCCACTGTAAAGTATTCATTTTTATTCCCCTCTATTGTATAAGCTACAGTATTTTTCGGAGCATCAATAAATGATACGTGTGTTTTTATTTGCTCTGCAGATGTCATTCGAAAAGCTGAGTACTTTTTGCGTAATTCTATTAAACCCTTCATATAATCTACTTCATTATTAAACGTTGCACGGCGCAGCCAATCCATCTGGTTAATTGAATCTGGAGATTTGTAACTATTATGATCACCGTATTTCGTCCGCATAAACTCTTGCCCTGCATGTAAAAATGGAACTCCTTGTGATGTTAATAAAATTGAAGAAGACAATTTGTGCATTTGTTTTCGCACTTCTTCACTGTCACCTGAATTAGTTAACTCAAGTTTATCCCATAATGTATGATTGTCATGTGCTTCCACATAAGTTAATACCTGTTCCGGATCTTGATAGGTAGACGAATTTGTATCGTAGTCAATACCTGCCGTAATACCTTTTTTAATACGATCTTCCATGTTTTCCTTTCCATTTATAAAACCATTTTCCTTTTCCTCAAATACACTACCTTTCAACCCATCACGTATATTATCGTTAAAATGAGCAATCCCTTTCATTTTCTCTGCATTTTTTTGATTTGCTTTCAGCTCAGCTGCAAGAGGTGTATTTAAATCCCATCCTTCTCCGTGTAGTATAATAGAAGGGTCAATTTGATTAACAGCTTTACGTATTTTATTCATCGTTTCATAATCATGAATACCCATTAAATCAAAACGGAATCCATCTAAATTGTATTCTTTTGCCCAATATGTGACGGAATCTATCATAAATTTCCTCATCATTTTTCTTTCTGAAGCAGTATCATTTCCTACTCCAGTTCCATTTGCAAATGTTCCATCTTCATTGTAACGATAATAATAACCTGGAACTAACTTATGGAAATTAGATTCAGCAGCGTTATACATATGATTATATACTACATCCATCACTACTCGAAGATTATTATCATGTAGTGTTTGAACCATTTGCTTCAATTCAGTTATTCGCACAGTCGGCTCATAAGGATTTGTAGAATAGGAGCCTTCTGGAACGTTGAAATTTTTAGGATCATATCCCCAGTTATATTGCGGTTCATTTAAAGTCTCTTCATTTACAGAAGCATAATCAAATATCGGTAAAAACTGAACGTGAGTAACACCTAGATCCTTTATATGATCAAGTCCTGTTTTTACACCTTCTGGCCCTTTTGTTCCTTTTTCTGTTACACCTAAATACTTCCCTTTCTGTTTAATACCACTTTCAGGTTGGATGGAAAGATCGCGTACATGTAACTCATAAATAATAGCATCTTCCGGATTTTTAAATTTTGGCTTTTTGTTTGCTTTCCATTTTTTCGGATTTGTTTCTTCTAAATTAACGACTGCACCTTTATCCCCATTTACAGAAGCAGCACGCACATATGGATCAACCGCTTCAGTCCACTTATCACCAATTTTGACCTTATACGTATAAAAGAGCCCTTTTTGGTTCCCCTTTAGTTCTGCTGTCCAAGTTCCCTTTTCACCTTGTTGCATGTTTATTTCAGCACCTATTTTATCGTTCCAGTTTTTATATGTAACTAACTTCGCTTCGCTTGCAGTAGGAGCCCATAAACGGAACTTTGTATGTTGCGGAGTATATGTATTTCCTAAATCGTTGCCACCATAATAAAATAAATTATCAAATTCTTCGCTACGAATGACTTTACCAATTTCAGTATTCGTATCAGCTAAGTTTTCAATTTTAACTTTGTATGTTTGTTTTAAATCAATTTTCTGTTCCGTAATTATTTTAACCTTATTAGTAATATCTCCACTGTTTGTATCATAAGGAGTAATATTTTTAATTTTAATGCCTTCAATTTCAATTTTCTTTTCCTTAATATGAAACGGGACATTAGTCGTTACAGTAATTTCATTGAAACTATCAATAGTTGCTTTTTGAATTGAGAGATCCGATGAAGGCTTAGAGTTATATACTTTTTCATCACCCGAAAGAATCCATACTTCAGCACGACCGTCCTTTATATTTTCAATCCAACGATCCCCACCATCTTTTTCCCATTCATTTGTTCGAACTATAAATCCTACACGATTATAGTCACCGTCTATTTTTATCTTAGCGTATTTTCCAAATTCATCTTCACCAGTAAATTCATAAGATGTACCATTTGCATATTCTCCCCATAACCAAAGATTCCAGTCTTTTGTATTTCCAAGCTTTTCTTTGTAATGAATGATAATTTCAGTTGTTTTCGAATTTGAAACTGCCTTCACACTCTGAAAAGAGAAAACAGATGATAACATAATGATTAAAGTAATTAATAAAACTGTTTTATTAATTAATCTTTTTGTAATTTGCACCACATACACCCTTTCTTCAAATATTACTAACGATTTATTATGCTTTCACTGAATAAAACTGCTTAAATTTATCTAGAAATCTCTTTAACTTCACCTCCATATTGGCTATTTTCACGTATGTATTTCAATGACCTTTTAATACGAAAGCGTTTGCATTAATACTTAAAAAAATAGATTTGTTTATGCCTTCATATATTTGTAAATACTAAAAGATCAGGGAAATCATTTTAAAGCAATCGTTTGTTATCGCTTTCATTTTATAGACTTTCTATCAAGAGGTCAATATATTATTAATTTTCTGTTTTTATACACTTTAAACCTTATTGATTTGTCACTACTTCTTAAAGAGAAAGCGCCTCATTATTGCTTAGTCAGTTTATTTTCAATATACATTGCTATGAAAAAAACAGCTAATATCCTTAAAATGACATTAGCTGTTTTTCAT
>NZ_WEII01000078.1:0-18851 GCF_009183805.1 Bacillus sp. B2-WWTP-C-10-Post-4
TATGTAAACGATTTAATTCTCTTTAGTTTTTCTCTCTTCGTAACAAAAATATACAAACTACTCTTCCTTTTTTAGGTAAATACCTATACATTTCTACCCTCTCTTCCATACATTATAGTAACCGCAGTATTAGCGGGAAATGATAAAGGAGGTCATCTCATGTACGGATACTCATATTGCTATCCAACTTGTTCATATCCTTCCTACGGTTATGGCGGTTCTTGTGGCGGGTCTGGACGCGGCTTCGCCTTAATCGTTGTGTTGTTTATTCTTTTAATTATCGTTGGTGCTGCTTGCATTCGCTAATGTAAAACGAAACAACTATGGAAAGAAAAAGACGGCTTTGCCGTCTTTTTCTTTTTATCACATACATAACTACTCTATAATAGAACAATTTCCAAAATGCCTTCCCTTTCTTGCCGATGACTTTTTCCATCTCCTTTGGTAGACTAAAGAGGAAAGGAGAGATTACATATGCTTACAATGAAAGATGTTATTCGCGAAGGAGATCCTATTTTGCGCAACGTTGCAGAAGAGGTGTCATTACCGGCAAGCGAAGAAGATACAACTACCTTAAAAGAAATGATTGAATTCGTAATAAATAGCCAAGATCCTGAAATGGCTGAAAAATATAGTTTACGCCCTGGAATCGGATTAGCGGCTCCGCAAATCGGTGTTTCAAAAAAAATGATTGCAGTTCATGTAACCGATGCGGATGGTACATTATATAGCCATGCATTATTCAATCCAAAAATCATTAGCCATTCTGTTGAACGTACATATTTACAGGGTGGTGAAGGCTGTCTGTCTGTAGACCGCGAAGTACCTGGTTATGTTCCTCGTTATACAAGAATTACAGTAAAAGCAACTTCTATTAACGGAGAAGAAGTAAAATTACGTTTAAAAGGTTTACCAGCAATCGTATTCCAACACGAGATTGATCATTTAAATGGCGTTATGTTCTATGACCATATCAATAAAGAAAATCCTTTTGCCGCTCCTGATGATTCCAAACCTCTAGAGCGATAATAATAAAAAGGCGGAAGTTAATCTTCCGCCTTTTTATTATGAAATGGGTTCCATATTCACTTATAGCAATCCAGCCCACTTTAGTCCATGATATATACCGTCTTCATTAACATCCTTTGTCACATGATTTGCAAGTTTTTTCAAGTCTTCATGGCCATTTCCCATCACAATACCTGTGCCAACGGCTTCGATCATTTCTAAATCATTTAAGCCATCTCCAAATGCATACACTTGATCACGATTAAAACCTAACTTTTCAATGTATTTCTCAATTCCTTTTGCCTTAGAACCACCATTCGGAATGATATCCATTGAATATGCATGCCAACGAATAAAATGAAAATCTGGATAATGATTAATAAACTTTTCCTCTTCATTTACTTCACAAAAAAGTAGTGTTTGATAAATATTACGTTCCTCATAAAAATTAGGCTCATATGCTGGATGCTCAAAGTTTAAGCTTCCAAAGCCTTCTTTCACATAATCATGATATTCCACTGATGCTCTCATATCTTGATGGTCAAGATATACAAGTGGATATCCTTCTTGTTTTGCAAACTGAGTAAACCTATGTAAAGCATCTGGATGTAACGGATTATTAAATATTACCTCATCTTCAAAGACAACATATTGTCCATTAAAACTAACATAATTATGTATATTAAGTTCCCTGCGAATATCTTCGAACATAAATGGCGCGCGCCCTGTCGCAATTGCTACATGTACACCTTTTTCTTGTAACTGTTTTACTGCATCTCGTGTAGATTGCGGAATTTTTTTATCATGATCTAATAATGTTCCATCAATATCAAAAAAGACAATTTTATCATTCATTTGTCAAAATCCTTTCTGGGACTCTATATTCCTATTTTGAATATCACTTTTCAAATTCTAAAAAAAAGTATAACATATTAAACATCTGTGAAGAAAGCGTTCCCTTTCTGACCTTATTTGTAAACTTTGCATATATATATTAGTAAAACATGTAGATACTTGTTCGGATGAATTTTCTTTTCCATTCTTCCTCATACTATACCTATAACTAACGGCTACTGATCGTTACTATAGAATAACTTTCACTGTATGGGAAAGGACAAGATTCACCATTCACTTTTGTCCTATCTCTTATATCAGAGATAGAGTTTTCACTAGTAATAGGCATGTTTAAAATAAGGAAAGGAAGGAGTAATCATGCTGAAGAAGCTGAAGAAAAAGCTCAAGCGTTATTTAAACGGTCTAGTCCGTAAAAAGACAATCGCTTAAATTGTGCCCATTTCGGGCTTTTTCTTCATTCTCATTCGAAAAAACATGAAAATCGTGACTGTTTGCTTTATAATAAGTAACAGATAATGCAAAACATAGACAAGGAGAGGTTTTCCAAATGATTTTTAAAGTATTTTATCAAGAAAAATTAACTGAGGTTCCAGTACGTGAAAATACAAAAGTTTTATATTTAGAGGCTACGTCTGAAAAGGATGTTCGTACAAAGTTAAATAAGTTCGCATATAATATCGAGTTTGTTCAGTCTGTTACTGGCGCTCATCTTGAATATGAAAAAGAAAACGCTGATTTAACATTAGCGGAAATCGTATAGCGATATGAAATTTCTAAAAAACGACCAAGTTGCTGTATTTGCTCTCGGTGGGCTTGGTGAAATCGGTAAAAATACATACGCTGTTCAATTTCAAGATGAAATTATTATAATTGATGCTGGAATTAAATTTCCAGAGGACGAACTTCTCGGAATCGATTATGTAATACCAGACTACACTTATTTTGTGCGAAACGAAGATAAAATTAAAGGGTTATTCATTACACATGGTCACGAAGATCATATCGGCGGAATCCCTTACCTATTACGTCAAGTGAACATTCCAATTTACGGCGGAAAATTAGCAATTGCACTCATCAAAAATAAATTAGAAGAACACGGCTTACTTCGTAAAGCAAAACTTTACGAGATTCAAGAAGATGACGTTATTAAATTCAAAAAAACGTCTGTATCCTTCTTCCGTACAACTCACAGTATTCCAGATTCGTACGGCGTTGTTGTGAAAACACCTCAAGGTCAAGTTGTTCATACTGGTGACTTCAAATTTGACTTCACACCAGTTGGTGAACCAGCTGATTTAACAAAAATGGCTGAAATCGGTAAAGATGGCGTACTATGTCTATTATCTGATAGTACGAACAGTGAAGTTCCAAACTTTACTATGTCTGAGCGTCGCGTTGGTGATAGCATTCAAGACATTTTCCGTAAAGTAGAAGGACGGATTATATTTGCAACCTTTGCATCAAATATCCACCGCTTACAACAAGTTGTTGAAGCTGCTGTTGAAAACAACCGTAAAGTAGCTGTGTTTGGTCGAAGTATGGAAGCAGCGATTGAAATTGGACAAAACCTTGGTTATATTCGTTGCCCGAAAGATACATTCATAGATGCATCTCAACTAAACCGCTTACCAGCTAATAAAGTTGTTATTTTATGTACAGGTAGTCAAGGTGAACCGATGGCAGCACTTTCACGTATTGCAAATGGTACACACCGCCAAATTCAAATTATTCCTGGAGATACAGTTGTTTTCTCTTCTTCACCAATTCCAGGAAATACAATTAGCGTAAGTCGTACAATTAACATGTTGTACCGCGCTGGCGCTGATGTAATTCACGGGAAACTTTCAAATATCCATACAAGTGGACACGGTGGACAAGAAGAACAAAAGTTAATGTTACGTCTAATTAAACCGAAGTACTTCATGCCAATTCATGGTGAATATCGTATGCAGCGTATGCACATGAACATAGCAAATGATTGTGGCATCCCTGAAGAAAATTGCTTCATTATGGATAATGGCGATGTTCTTGCTTTACGTTCGGATGAAGCTAGCGTAGCTGGAAAAATCCCATCTGGTTCGGTCTACATTGATGGAAACGGTATTGGAGATATTGGCAATATCGTATTACGCGATCGTCGTATCCTTTCTGAAGAAGGACTTGTAATTGTAGTTGTAAGCATTGATATGAAAGAATTTAAAGTTGCAGCAGGACCTGATATCATCTCACGCGGTTTCGTTTACATGCGTGAAAGCAGCGATTTAATCAATGATGCACAAACATTAATTACAACTCATTTAGAAAAAGTAATGGAACGTAAAACAACACAATGGTCTGAAATTAAAAATGAAATTACAGACACATTAGCCCCATTCCTATATGAGAAAACGAAACGTCGTCCAATGATTTTACCAATCATTATGGAAATATAAGAAAAAGGACAATGCCATGAAGGCATTGTCCTTTTCTTTTCTCTTATCTTAAAAAGTGTTTAAATCGATCCACTTCATCGTCATGACCAATGACAATTAATATATCTCCTGCTTGAATATTCTCCGTAGCTCGAGGGGATACAATAACTTCTTTGCCTCGTTTAATTGCTACAATATTCAATCCAAACTTCGCACGAATATCTAATTCAATTAAAGAGTGCCCATCAATTTTTTTATTCGCAATAATCTCTACAATACTATGCTCATCTGAAAGCTCAAGGTAGTCTAGCACATTGCTTGATGCAATATTATTAGCAATCCTTTTTCCCATATCACGTTCTGGATGCACAATATGATCTGCACCTATTTTACTTAACACTTTTTCATGATAATCATTTTGAGCTTTTACAGTAATATTTTTTACACCCAACTCTTTCAAAATCAAAGTCGTTAAAATACTTGAATTTAAATTATCTCCAATAGCAACGACTACGTGATCAAAATTTCGAATACCAAGGCTTTTTAATACCATCTCATCTGTTGAATCTGCAATTACAGCATGCGAAGCTATATTTGCAAATTCATTAATTTTATCCTCATCTGAATCGATTGCCATTACTTCCATACCTAATTGAGCTAGTTCTCGGCAAATACTTCCACCAAAGCGACCAAGTCCAATGACAGCAAATTCTTTTTCTTTCTCACCCACAAGAATTCCTCCAATAACTTCAAGTACTATTTATTTTCAGTGTAACACACTTTATATGCGTCACAAAAACTATGATTAGCTCTTATTTTTGTTTTTGTATATAAAAATATTGTTGCAAGTAAAAAGCGATACCAACAAGTAGCATAGCAAATACAAATATATTTCCAAAAGAACTAAATGTTTCAAAAACGAATAATAATGTTTCTTGACCAAAAAAGGCAAATAGAAGCTGTGTGAATGCAAATAACAACGCCCATATGTAATGATGTTGATGGAATAAATAATGCGTTGCACCTAAAAAAGCAATAAACGAAAAGATAAAGATCCACCAATTTTCTAAAAATAGTTGCCAATTAGAAAATTGATATCCATTTACTAATATCGCAATAAGCGCGATAACTGCCATCGTCGGCACACTCCAAAATAATGCCCGTCCTCTAAAGAAACGAGTGCCTTTAACATCTCCTTTTTCATGTGCAATATATGTTAGTACTACTGTGCTTATATACAAAACAGAAAGAATTGTTAAAACGATAATAAGCCAAAAATGTAATTGATAATATTCATGCTCTATATTTGTCACGATTGCAGCTAACATGCACGGAATTAACATTCCCGTCCAACCATCTACTTTTCTTTCATTCCAAAAGACCGTATTACCAATCCTTATTCCTAACAACATAAAAATAATGATACCCAATACAAATAACGTAGTTTTATTCCCTACTAAACTCGTTGAGAAAGCAATTAATCCAATAAATAAAAAGAGCACAAACCCATTCATAATTTCTAGTACAGGTGATAAATATCTCTTCACCCATTTGTATGTTTCGTCATATTCATTATTATCTACTAGACGATAGGCATAAAAACTTATCCCAAAATAAACCGCCGCAATAATAACATACGCATATAAGACGAAACATAAAATCGCACTGCTAATTTGCACGTAATTCCCCACCCTTTTTTCTATGTTTCACATTGATTTTACACACTTTTCATACTAAAAGTAAACATATATAAGTTAGTCAAATAATTAATAATGAGCAGTGGCTAAACCCCCTGCTCATTATTAAAACAGTACAATTAACTTTAATTCTTCCATTTGTATGTAAATGTCTAAAATCAATCTATACGAGCGTTACTTACACCTCAGAACAAAAAGTTTTTTGGAACCTTCAAGAGAGCGGAAGTTTTATTTTCTATTCCCTTTCCACTTTACATATTGGCTTAAAAATGTGATTGCCTTTTCAATCACTTCTTCGTCTGGTTTTAATTTTGCATGATGTAAACCATATTCTGAATTTACTCCAAGCCAAAACATAAATCCAGGGATTTCTCGAAGCATATAACCAAAATCTTCACCCGTCATTGCCTCAGTACATGTAATAACATTCATATCAGTTTGTTTATGTACAAATTCCATAAACTCTCTCGTTAACTCTTCATGGTTATATACTTGATGATACATTGCTCCGTAATCTATAATCGCCTCACACTGGAAAGAAGCTTCGATACCAGCAACAATTGACTCAATTCTGCTTTTCACACGCTTCATTGATTCCACTGATAATGTTCGAATCGTTCCTTCTAAACGAGATTTTTCTGCAATAATATTTTGAACCGTACCACCTGTAATTTTCCCGATTGTAATTACTGCACTATCAAGAGGATTTACATTGCGACTAATAACAGATTGAAGCTGTGTAACAAGGTGACTCGCTGCAACAATCATGTCATTTGCAGTATGCGGATAGGCAGCATGGCCACCTTTCCCTTTTAAATCAATATATAATTCTGAAGTATTGGCAAATAACAGTCCTTCTTTCGTTGCAATTGTCCCCACAGCGTATTCTGGTGCAATATGAAGACCAAGAATTATATTTGGTTTCCATTCTTTTAACTCTTCACTTTCTAACATAGGAAGAGCACCGCCTGGTCCTTCTTCTGCTGGCTGGAATAGAAATACAAGGTCATCATCTATTCTTTCGCTCACAGCTTTCGTTAGAAGGCCTAAACCGATTGTTGTATGTACATCATGGCCACATGCATGCATCATTCCTTCATGAATAGAAGCAAACTCGTATCCAGTTTCCTCTGTAATTGGTAAACCGTCTATATCTGCACGATAACCTATTATTTTTTCGGGATTTTTTCCATTTACTTTAACGATTACACCCGTTTTCCATGTCTTCACTTCCACAAATTCATGAGAAAGTGTTCCTATATAATCTAAAATATACTGTTGTGTTTTCCATTCCTTAAATCCAATTTCTGGAATTCTATGTAAATCTCTACGAATTTGGATAAATTTGCTTACTGTCATTTTTGCACCTCTATCTATAAAAAGCGTAAGAGCCCATTTACGCTCTTACGCTTTTTTTACTTTTTATTTCTCTGGGTTTAATTGACGAAGCTCTTGTTTAATTTCTGTTTTTGCTTTTGTCTTCTCATCAATTTCTTTAATTACACGTGCTGGAGTACCTGCAACAACTGTGTATGGAGGCACATCTTCTGTTACAACAGCTCCTGCTGCTACGACTGCACCTTTCCCTACTGTAACACCCTCTAAAACAACCACGTTTGCACCGATTACTACATCATCTTCAACGATAACTGGTTTTGCAGAAGGTGGCTCAATAACACCTGCAAGTACAGCACCTGCACCTACATGACAGTTTTTACCGACTGTTGCACGTCCACCAAGTACTGCGTTCATGTCGATCATAGAACCTTCACCAATTACAGCACCAATGTTAATTGTTGCATTCATCATAATTACAGCGTTGTCACCAATTTCAACATGGTCACGAATAATAGCACCTGGCTCGATGCGAGCTTTAATACCTTTTAAATCAAGCATCGGGATTGCAGAATTACGACGATCGTTTTCTACAACGTAGTCAACGATGTGCTTATTATTCTCATCAAGAATTGTCTTAATTTCAGACCATTCTCCGAATAATACACCTGACTTTTTATTCACAAATGCTTGTACTGTTTCAGGGAATGTTACTTCTTTTAAATCCCCTTTTATGTATACCTTTACAGGAGTTTTCTTTTCACTTTTTTGAATAAACGAAATAATTTCGTTAGCGTCCATCATTTTCATTCTTGTTGCCTCCTAAATCCATTTATAATGTTACTCTACCAAACGAAAGAGCGAGTAGCAAGATAATAATCTTATTTTTCCCTTTGAATTTCTTCTATAATTTCTAAAAATGCTTGTACTTGCTTCAACTGCCTTGCCGAGTCACTTGTTAACAACCATGTTTCTCTCGTCAGTTGAACAGGTGTTTTATACATATTTTCCTGTACTTCCTTTAAAACAGTAGAAGGTAAAAGGGCATAACCTATACCATTTAAAACAAGTTGTTTACATGTTTCAATTTGGTCAACTACAATCGTTCGCTTAGGCGGATTAGAAAATAAACCATACCACCAATTTTGTATTTGTCCATAATAAGTCGAATCACTTTTAAATTGAATGAACGGCCTATTTGTTTCTTTTAACATCGAAATATCTTTTATTTCTTTATCAACTAAATACAGTTCATCTTCAAATAATTGTTGCTTCTGACCTTTATATTCTTGTGTTCCCCTCAGTATAGCAACATGAACGTCTCCTTCATAAAACTGCTTTTGCACTTCACTACTCCATCCAGTAAACAGCGATATCTTGACAGAAGGATATTTATGCACAAACTTTTTCAAAACAGGAGGGAGCCAATATTGACCAATAACTGATGCAACAGCTATTTTTAACGTTCCATGAGTTTCCGTTCTGAAAACAGCTAGCTCACTTTTTATATCTTCTTCCCTTTGCAACATTTCTTTAGCATAATTTGCAACTTTTTCCCCTTCAGGTGTAATTGTCAATCCTTTTTGTGAGCGAATAAAAAACTTCATTCCCCATTGTTTCTCCATAGATTGTAATCGTTGACTCAGCGCAGGTTGGGAAACAAATAAACGTTCCGCCGCTTTTCTCATATTTGATTCCTGAGCTAACACAACCATCATTTGAAAATCATCAATTTGCAACTTTCTCCCTCTTTCCTTAGCTTCCATACACCTTATTTCAATAAGCTTTTCATCCTTAATTTACCCGAATGCTTTCATTCAGAAAATACAATTGTCCAGTGCAAACTTTCCTTATGTTTTATGTCTTTTTAAATATAATACATACACAAGTGATATGCACGAAAAAAAAGTGACTTCTTCGTTTCTATGAAGTCACTTTTCTTACGTTATCGATTATGTTGCCTTACTTTCTTATTCAACAATTTTAAAATAGCCCGACGTGTTAAAATCCCCTCAAAATAGCCTTCTTCATTAACAGCGCAAATAAAAGGATGATCAATTGTCATTTCTAAAGCTTTTGCAAATGAATCGTCTAATTTAAGAACAGGTATATCTTCTTTCATCACCTGCTCTACTTTCATATCATCGAGTCTTTCAAACTCAATACGTTCTAATCCTAACATACCATCTAATATCATGGCAGTACTAATCAAACCATGTAGTTTATACATTGGATCTAAGACAGGTATCGCCGAATATCCAGATTTCACAAGAACGAGTAAAGCATGTTCTAAACTATTTCCAATTTGGACATGAGCTACTTTTTCCGATGAAATCATTAAATCCTTCACAAGAATTTGTTGAAATTCGTCTTTCGGAATACTAATCATATTACATCCCCCATTTTCCCTTTTTCCTGCTTATGTTCACAACTCTATTCACATTTTATGACAGCGTTTTCATATTATTATTTTGTCCTAAATTTATTTCAATAAAAATACAATCACACAGCTATTTTAGCATACAGCACAAAAAAAAGACTACCATTCCGGTAGCGCTTAATACCCTTTATTTTTTAATCTGTAAAATAACCTTGTGATTTTTTTATATTGCATCACATCTGTCTGTTTCAAACCATTCTCAATATCTGTAAGTTCCACAGCTAAAATTTCACTTGCGTAATTTTGCTGAAATAAAATATCTAGTAGTAAACTTTCTTCTTCCTTCGTTAAAACAACTTCCCTTTGCATATACCCCTCTCCTTACACTCGCATCGTTACTCTTATTATATAAAAAATTCAACCTATTTAATAGATGTAATATTCAGTTTTTATTAAAAGATATGTAGCAATCGTATACATACAAAAAAATCATTTCGTATATCGATTTGCATAGCTAAACGCCGCATAAGCATCTGGCTTAATTTTTGCAGTTAATCCCATCGCTCGAATTTTTTCTGTCATATCTAAAATAAATTCTTTTGTTAAACCATCATTCCCAATGTCTAAATGAATTTCCATTATGAATCCAGCCCCATCTTGAGCATAAGGATGCAATAACTCCCATATTGTTTGTATATGAGTAGGCGTAAATAGACATGCGATTTCTTGACTAAACTGCGTTTCTAAATATATTTTCTCACGTAAGGTTGCCGGCTTATCTTTTACTGATCTATGGTGTAAACAGCCCCAGGCACCTTTTCCAACACGATGAATATGGATTGCTGTAATAAACCTCGTATCCTTTTGATGCGCTTGTGAGTCTGTCCCAATGGATAATCGATATAAATTTCGCGGATCCTTTTCAATGAAACTACAAATACGGTTAAAGACCATATCAAAATTTAAATGTCTCTCTGAAACATTGTAAAATTTATGTGCACCGTCCACAGAGTCACGTCCTTTCAATTAGACAGACTTTTCGTATTCTCATTGTATGGGACAAAAACTAAAATTATAACTTCCTATCCTTTATTCGTTTCAATATTTCGAATTACAAAGTGACAAACTTGGCACGTATAAATTACATTTTGATTAGATTGAGCCGTTAATACATGAATAATCTCAGCAGAACTTTGACAATTAGGACAAATCACAACTGGTAAACGTTCCATACGATAACCTCCTAGTTATATTTCTCCCGCTTTTTGCAGAACCCAGCGATTGTGAGAAGTTTAGCTTCACATATTCACCCGGTTGACGGGACTCATTTTCCACATGGATAAGCAAACTTGCACGGATTAAAATTTCATTTTAATACCATTGTAGGAAAAATAAAAAACTTCTATACATTCCACTAGAAAGTAATAGAACTAAAAAAGGTACTGCCACATGGCAGTACCTTTTTTATATGTATCAAGAAATGATATCGTAAATCTCAATTGCAACCATGTCGATATTATCGAATTGATACACTTGAGGTTTTTCACCTTGTTGATACACTTCTAACTCATACATTTCACTTTTATCGAAAAATTTCACGCTACATTTGCGCTCACCGTTCACTTCAAAATAGCGTTGTGCTACTTCACCGCTTTCAGCTTGTTCTTGTAGACTAACAAGTCGAGTTAAAATTCCTTGGAGTAGAGACATGAAATCTCTCCTTTCTCTGATCTTCCTACCAATAGGTTTTACAGCTATACTCATTCTATCCGTCATAACAGAAAAAATGTTCCACACTCTAGGATAAAGGTTATTGGCCAGAAACTCAACTAAAAATTTGTCGAAATGCGAAGGAAAAAACAGAAAGAACATATTTCCCCTTCTTTATTGCGGTTTTTATACTGGAAGAATATAATAAAAAACAGAAAAAAGGAGGAATAACAATGAAAAAAATTGAGGTTTATACACAACCCGATTGTCCGCCCTGTGTTATTGTGAAAGAATTTTTGAAGCATAATAACGTTGCATATGAAGAATTTGACGTAAAAAAAGACGCTGCTGCTCGCAATCGTCTTTTATACGACTATGATTCTTATTCAACTCCAACAGTCGTAATTGATGGCGAAGTAGTTGCAGGGTTTCAAATTGAAAAGTTACAACAACTACTCAATATAGAATAGGAATAGGTAAATACCTATTCCTATCCTTATCCCGCTATTTGTAGGTAGTAAAACTCCTACCCCAAATTTAGCTACAGCAAAGAAGTTAGATGGAAGAGTAATCCCTCCCACTGATTAAAAGTTTCACTTTATAATTGTTGCAACCTTTTTATTTCAGTTAAAAGTTCCTGACTTTCATGATATCCTGCTAGCTTCCATTTATCTTGATCCCTTTTCAATGTTACAATTTGATACTGTCCACTTTTTGTCCGCTCATATACATATAAATTTTTATGTTCTTCATCATACGACATTTTTGTTTCTGAATTAAAAGAAAACGGTGCTTCTTTTGCCGGAAGTAAATATTCACCACTTTGTTTATCACTTCTGCTATTTTCATCTGTAAATACTTGAAGGAAATTATCTGTAAAATACGGTGATAACGTCTCTATCATCTTATTCATCGACAAATGCTTCCCACGAATTGAAAACTGGGTTTCATAGCCTTTTTGTATCGTTGTAAATACTTCTTTCCGATCGACTTCCACTTCCTCTTTTCCTAAAACAGTCGTAACACTATAACCAACTAGAAAGGCAACACATACAAATAGAACAAGCCATATTCCATATTTCCTCATTTTTTCACCTTCCTTTTAAAAGAACTTGTCTTTGTAGTATTCATTGTAACAATGATTATGCAAAGAAAGGACAGATTTCGTTCGTAAAATCTTTACAACGATAGACAGCATTTTCATCACCATTTTCACTATTACCAATTTATGATAAAAACAAACAAAAAATGCACGAATCTCTTCGTGCATTAAAATAAAACATCTTCTTCATATAAATATTCATAAGATAAATCTATAAATAAAAAGTTGTCATCATCAATCGGGAAAGAAAATGTTCGTACCATTTCTCCCGTTTCAATATCTGCATATAAATCTGAAAGCCTCGCCTTATTCTCAAAACGCATTTTCATGATATTCTCGAGAAAATACGGGCGCCAACTCCAGTTCTTCATATAATAATCCGGCATCACAATCCATTCTCCATCTTTTTTCATAACATTTCCTGATTGTTGGAAACCATCTTCATTACAAATAAATATACGAAAACTACACTGTGATACACTTTGACTAAATTGTAATAACCAATCATTTATATCTTCATTCTTTTTTTGTTTTGATAAAACATCGCCAATGCGATCGCGTAACATCTCTGTTAAATTATAAATTTTTTGTAACTTCTTCTTTTCATGCTGAATAAACTGATGACATTCATTACCTAGTCGCTCTTTCAAAACATTCGTTTCAATAAAATCAGGTAAACATTCTTTCAAATAATTACCTTGATAATATCTTCCGCCGTTCTTCCAAGCATATTGCAGTTGATAAAAAGCATCTATTTCTTCATATAACAAAGTTGCACCAATTCTTCTAGCAAGTAATGATAAAGAATATAAAATATCTTGATAAGATTGTAAAAGTGCTGTTTGCCTTAAGTTCGTTAAATCTACTTTTAAAATATCAGGTGCTAACACGCTAATACGCTCTAAATTACTTGTGCCCGTTCCGACTTTATTAATCGAAATTTGAATACCATATGTACGATAATACATAAGCAAATGATTAAATTGCTCTATATCTTCTTTACATTCATGCTCTGTAATCTCTAAAACAATTTGTTTTAAATTTAAACCTTGTTCTTCATACCTCAATAAAAGTTGAAGCAAGCTTTCATCATCATCATTCATTAATACATTAGCATTCCGATGTATAAATAATAATAATTTTTGATCGCTTTCTAAATAACGATTTAAAGCTTTTTCTACTATAATATTATCCGCTTCCAGTTGAAATTCACTTGGAATCGAATCATCGTGAAAGAAAGAAGCTAAACTTTGTATGCCCTCTTCTGTTTGAATACGTCCTACTACTTCGTATCCAATTACAGTATGCTCATCAGCACTAAAAATAGCTTGATAATAAGGAAGGACTTTATCCAAGTTACTCATTACATCTAATGCATCTATCAACGTGCTTCCCTCCCTTTACTTTTCAAAAATTATAACATGATATTTACGGAAAAATAATAAAAAATCCCTTCAGTTTTCCTGAAGGGATTAGAGGGGTAAAATGCTAAGGGGAATTAGCAATTCTACTATGAAGAAAAAAGAGGTCTTAAATATAACGTATATATGACCTCTTGTAAACACTTTTCTTTCATATGTCACAATTCCGTCACATTTATCCATAAAAAAATGAATCAAATATTCATTTTTTTATCCCTTTTAAAATGGATATTGATGTAAATGTTGTCCTCCATCCATTGTCATGCAAGTTCCATTTATGTACGCAGCTTCATCTGAACATAAATAATAAGCTAGACCAGCGATTTCTTCTGGCGTACCCAGCCTTCCAAGCGGAACACTTTGTATCGTACGTTTAGCCATTTCTTCTGAAATCCATAATTTATCAGCACCGCCCGTACGTTCAATTGGTCCTGGCGCGATAGCGTTAACTCGTATTCCATATTTACGTCCCCACTCAACAGCGAGCGTCTTCGTCATCGCTAATACTCCTGCCTTCGCTGCAGCCGAATGAATAACTCCTGGACCAGCATCCCATGCATATGTTGCTACCATGTTAATGATATTCCCTTTTATACCTTTTTCAATCCAATATTTTCCGACAGCATGACTACAGTAAAACGTACCGTTTAATACAATATTAATGACTGAATTCCAGCCATTCACAGATAAATCTTCTGCTGGACAAATAAAGTTTCCAGCTGCATTATTTATTAAAACATCAATTCTACCAAACTTCTCATCAATCTGTTCAATCATTTTCTGAATGTCATCCGTATTTCTTACATCCATTTGTACAGGTAATACTTGCCCTGGAAATTGTTCAATTTCCAACTTTGTTTCCTCTAGTTTTTCCTTTGTACGTCCTGTAATAACAACTCGTGCCCCTTCTTTTGCAAAACGAGTCGCCATTCCTTTTCCCATTCCACTCGATCCACCTGTTATAATAACTACCTTTTCTTTCACATACATCCCCTCCAAAAAATGAATACACATTCATTTTATCACTTTATTTAATAGAAATCTTTATATTTTTAAACTTTTCTGATATTTTAGCGTAAAGAACTTTCTTTTTATTCATTTTTTTTCGTAATCTATACTACTTTTTATTATGTAAAGTATATTTTAAATAAACTGAAAGGAGATTTGAGTAGCCTATAAATGGAATGAAAACATTGAGGTATACTCATATTTTTATGAAGCACATTACAAGAAGAAATTTTTTGAAAATTGGTATGCGCACTTGTCTCTATTCATTTATAACCAGTAGCATCGGATACTACTATGCTAAATATATAGAGCCCCATTTCATTTCTTTTACACAGCACACATTAAAATCACAACTCATCCCAAAAAGTTTTCATGGTATGAAAATTCTTCAATTCAGCGATTTACATCTCGGATACTATTTCTCGCTTCAACATTTATCTAAAGTTGTTTCTAAAATTAATGCTGTAAATCCAGATATTGTCCTTTTTACCGGAGATCTCATTGATAATTATCAAACGTATACTGACACTCCTTTCGTTGCATCCATTTTAAAAAATATACAAGCCCCCTTTGGTAAATTCGCTATTTATGGTAACCATGATCACGGTGGATATGGAACTGAATACTATGAGCACATCATGCGTGAATCAGGATTTGAGCTATTGCTCAATAGTGAAAAAAGAATTCGCTTAATGGATAATAGTGAAATTTCTATTTTCGGTCTCGATGATATACTATTAGGCAAACCAAAAATAGAGAAAACATTAGAGCATGCACGGCAAAGTACTTATAACATTGTTCTTGTTCACGAACCAGATATCGCGCCCAAAGTTTCTAGATATCCAATCAACTTGCAACTTTCTGGTCATAGTCACGGCGGACAAGTACAAATTCCTTTTTTAGGAGCTATTATTACACCTTCACTCGCCAAAGACTATATTGAAGGCTTCTATACAATTCAGGATTTAACTCTCTATGTCAATCGAGGCCTGGGAAGAACACGTGTCCCATTTCGTTTTATGTCAAAACCTGAAATCACAATTTTCACACTCCAACATTCGTAATAATTCGCCTATTTTCTTACATATCCTTTCTTGTACGCGCTCATCCACGTTTTGTTTACCATATGATAAAAGTGAGTCCAATAAAGGAGGTATGTTCATGTATCCATATTATCAACCAATTCCAGTCCGTTCAGCACCTATTGGTCCAGTAGGCGACTCACGCTTCTTCCCGTTTTTTGGCGTTCCCTTTCTAGCTGGAATTGCTGGTGGATTGCTCGGCGGAGCATTAGCTTTCGGCCCTCGACCATTTTATCCACCTTATCCACCACCTTTCCCGCCGCCAGCACCTTATCCTTGTTACGGTGGACCATGTCAGCAACCATACTATTACTAAGTTAAAATAACGATTCTTTCAAATATTATTCTCTCAACGAGCCATCTCATTACACGCTTATAATAAAACTATTGTTTCTACTCATCCTTCCATTTTTGGAGCATATGAGTAGAAAAAAGTAAAAACCTCTTATTGACATAAGAGGTTTTTACTTTTTTCATTATTCAGCGTCTGTATTTTGATATGCCATCTTAAACAACTTCACTTGGCTATCAATTTCTTCTGTACTACTATTAATAACATAATAGTAATCACCATCTTTATTTTGTTCACGTGTTTTCACATTATCAGCTAATGTAAGCTGTAAAATCGCCTTAATTCGTGCCTTCATTTCAATATCTAATATCGGGAAAGATATTTCCACTCGCTTCTCCATATTTCGCGTCATCAAATCAGCTGAAGATAAATATATTTTCTCCTCCCCATTATGATGGAAATAATAAATACGGCTATGCTCTAAGTATCTTCCAACAACACTAACTACACGAATATTTTCACTTACATTTGGAATGCCAGGTCTTAAACAACATGTCCCTCGAACAATGAGCTCTACCTTTACTCCAGCTTGTGATGCTTCGTACATTTTTTTAATTAATGGTTTATCTGTTAATGAATTCATCTTAGCGATAATATATCCATTTCCATATTGCCTATGATAACGGATTTCTTCATCTATTAAATCTATAAATTGCTCTCTTATATCAAATGGAGCAACCGATAAATGATGAAAATGTGGCTTTGTTGTATAACCACTTAAATAATTAAAGAAATTGGTTGCATCAACCCCAAAGTCTTTTCTTGATGTAATATATCCAAAATCAGTATATAACTTCGCTGTTGCATCATTATAGTTTCCAGTTCCGAGATGTACGAACCTTTCGATTTTTCCGTTTTTTCTTCTTACAACTAATGTAATTTTACTATGTGTTTTCAAGTGACTTACACCGTAAATAACATGACAGCCTGCCTGTTCCAATTCTTTAGCCCAATGAACATTGTTTTCTTCATCAAATCTTGCCTTTAATTCAACTAATACTGTCACTTGTTTTCCCTTTTCAGCCGCTATCTTTAACGCCTGAATAATCGGTGAATCACCACTTACACGATATAACGTTTGTTTAATCGCAAGTACATTCGGATCGTCCGCCGCATCACGGACAAAATCAACTACCGGCTGAAATGATTCAAAAGGATGATGTAATAAAATATCATGCTCAATTGCTTTTTCAAATACATCTTCTTCATCACCTAAATCTTGAGGTGGTTGCGGAATAAGAGCCGGATATACAAGATGTTCATATAAAGGAGCTAGTTTTTTATATAAAGAAAACAAACATGTTAAATCTAATGGACCATCCATTATATATACATCTTCATCTTTTACTTCCAGAACCTCATATAATAACGCTAGTACTCTTTCATCAATGTGTTCTTTCCCAACTTCTAAACGAACAGCAGCCCCCCACTTACGCTTTTTTAATTCTTTTTCAATTACCTTTAATAAATCTCTCGCACCTTCTTCATGAATCGTTAAATCTGCATTGCGTGTAATACGGAAACGAGTAACAGATGATACTGTATATCCCGTAAATAATTTATGAGTAAAGCTACTAATTACGTCTTCTAATAAAATAAATTTATGCTTTTGCCCTTCGCTCGGTAAAATTATGAAGCGCTCAAGTAATGAAGGAACTTGCACAATTCCTAACTTCGTCCTGTTTTCTTCTTCCGCTTGCTTCTCATCATATAAAAGAGTAGCCAAATTCAAACTTTTGTTTAATAACATTGGAAATGGGCGATATGCATCAATAGCTACAGGAGTTAACACTGGAAAAATTTGCTCATCAAAATACTCTTCTATAAATTCTCGCTGCTCTTTCGTCAAATCATTGAATGTTAAACGTTCAATTCCCTCTAACTCAAGCGCTGGTAATACATAATTTTTAAATGTATCATATTGTACTGTCATTAGTGCATGGGCTTTTATCGCAATTTTATTTAATTGCTTTTTTGGTGTTAAGCCAGCTTTATTTTCTGGCTGATTAAATCCAGCACTCACTTGATCCTTTAATCCCGCTACACGTACCATAAAAAATTCATCTAAATTCGAACTAAAAATACTAATAAATTTCAATCTTTCCAAAAGTGGATTATTTGCATCTTGCGCTTCTTGTAAGACACGTTCATTAAATGCTAACCAACTTAACTCTCGATTATTGTAATAAGCTGTATCATTTAAATTTACTGCATTCCCCTTCAATAATTCCATTCTCTTCACACTTCCCCTTGAAACTTTTTCACTATAATTTAGTTACTTTTATTTTAGCAAATTACAATATTATAAAGTGTAAATTTTTTGTAAAGACATCCGTACAACCTAATGTTTTAGTTCAAATAACAAGTTAATATTCGTTTTTAATACTCTTTCTAACTGTTTTTTTTGTTTTTCAGCCTGCACTTTTTCCGCTAATGCCGATTTTTCACATAAAGCTTTAAATGTTAATCCTTCTTCGTTTTCTGTTATAG
>NZ_WEII01000079.1:0-18676 GCF_009183805.1 Bacillus sp. B2-WWTP-C-10-Post-4
AAAATAGCATTACAAAATTATCTACTAATGTTGATACAACTAACGAGCAGTCTCAAAAAGATACATTAAGACAATTAAAAAATGTAATAAGTTACCTTGAAGAACAAGTATATAAATTTTAATATTGCGTTTTTTGGGAATTCATAAAGATTATAAGCATTTAGCGAAAGAAGGAGAATAGTCATGAAAAAATTTCCATTCAAAGTACTAACTTTAGCTACATTAGCAACTGTTATAACTGCTACTACCGGTAACACTATTCGTGCATTTGCACAAGAAACGACCGCTCAAGAACAAAAAGTAGGCAATTATGCATTGGGCCCCGAAGGACTGAAGAAAGCATTAGCTGAAACAGGGTCTCATATTCTAGTAATGGATTTATACGCAAAAACAATGATTAAGCAACCAAATGTAAATTTATCTAATATCGATTTAGGCTCAGAGGGGGGAGAGTTGCTCAAAAATATTCACCTTAATCAAGAGCTGTCACGAATCAATGCGAATTACTGGTTAGATACAGCGAAGCCACAGATTCAAAAAACTGCTCGTAATATTGTAAATTACGATGAACAATTTCAAAATTATTACGACACATTAGTAGAAACTGTACAAAAGAAAGATAAGGCAGGTCTAAAAGAGGGTATAAATGATTTAATTACTACAATCAATACAAATTCAAAAGAAGTTACAGATGTGATTAAGATGCTACAAGACTTCAAAGGGAAACTATATCAAAATTCTACAGATTTTAAAAATAATGTTGGTGGTCCAGATGGGAAAGGTGGATTAACTGCAATATTAGCAGGTCAACAGGCAACGATTCCACAACTTCAAGCTGAAATTGAGCAACTTCGTTCTACTCAGAAAAAACATTTTGATGATGTATTAGCATGGTCAATTGGTGGTGGATTGGGAGCAGCTATTTTAGTTATTGCAGCTATTGGAGGAGCGGTAGTTATTGTTGTAACTGGCGGTACAGCAACACCGGCTGTTGTTGGTGGACTCTCGGCTCTTGGCGCAGCTGGTATCGGTCTAGGAACTGCGGCTGGTGTCACAGCATCTAAGCATATGGAATCCTATAATGAAATTTCTAACAAAATCGGAGAATTAAGTATGAAAGCAGATCGTGCTAATCAAGCAGTTCTTTCGCTTACTAACGCGAAAGAAACATTGGCATATTTATACCAGACTGTAGATCAAGCGATATTGTCTCTAACAAATATTCAAAAGCAATGGAATACAATGGGCGCAAATTATACAGATTTATTGGATAATATCGATTCTATGCAAGACCACAAATTCTCTTTAATACCAGATGATTTAAAAGCCGCTAAAGAAAGTTGGAATGATATTCATAAAGATGCAGAATTCATTTCAAAAGATATTGCTTTTAAACAGGAGTAGAACTGAAATTTAAAACCTAAATTGGAGGAAAATGAAATGATAAAAAAAATCCCTTACAAATTACTCGCTGTATCGACGCTATTAACTATTACAACTGCTAATGTAGTTTCACCAGTAACAACTTTTGCAAGTGAAATTGAACAAACGAATAATGGAGATACGGCTTTTTCTGCAAATGAAGCGAGAATGAAAGAGACCTTGCAAAAGGCTGGATTATTTGCAAAATCTATGAATGCCTATTCTTATATGTTAATTAAGAATCCTGATGTGAATTTTGAGGGAATTACCATTAATGGATATGTAGATTTACCTGGTAGAATCGTACAAGATCAAAAGAATGCAAGGGCACATGCCGTTACTTGGGATACGAAAGTAAAAAAACAGCTTTTAGATACACTGAATGGTATTGTTGAATACGATACAACATTTGATAATTATTATGAAACAATGATAGAGGCGATTAATACAGGGGATGGAGAAACTTTAAAAGAAGGGATTACAGATTTACGAGGTGAAATTCAACAAAATCAAAAGTATGCACAACAACTAATAGAAGAATTAACTAAATTAAGAGACTCTATTGGACACGATGTTAGAGCATTTGGAAGTAATAAAGAGCTCTTGCAGTCAATTTTAAAAAATCAAGGTGCAGATGTTGATGCCGATCAAAAGCGTCTAGAAGAAGTATTAGGATCAGTAAACTATTATAAACAATTAGAATCTGATGGGTTTAATGTAATGAAGGGTGCTATTTTGGGTCTACCAATAATTGGCGGTATCATAGTGGGAGTAGCAAGGGATAATTTAGGTAAGTTAGAGCCTTTATTAGCAGAATTACGTCAGACCGTGGATTATAAAGTAACCTTAAATCGTGTAGTTGGAGTTGCTTACAGTAATATTAATGAAATGCACAAGGCGCTTGATGATGCTATTAACGCTCTTACTTATATGTCCACGCAGTGGCATGATTTAGATTCTCAATATTCGGGCGTTCTAGGGCATATTGAGAATGCAGCTCAAAAAGCCGATCAAAATAAATTTAAATTCTTAAAACCTAATTTAAATGCAGCGAAAGACAGTTGGAAAACATTACGAACAGATGCTGTTACATTAAAAGAAGGAATAAAGGAATTAAAAGTGGAAACTGTTACTCCACAAAAATAGGGAAATATTAATTCTGTTGTAAAGTGAACTAAAACATAGAAAGTCTATGATTACACTGTTAAACAGAAAAGTAATAATTAATAAATCCTTATATAACAGAAAGGCGGAGTCTCATTAAAGACTTCGCCTTTCAATTATATATAAGTATGATTCGAATAAAAAATAACCTTGTAGTTTAATTGCTTTTTTTAAATTTGCAACAGAATCGGTTAATTTGAAGCAGATTATATACATTTTCTTTAATACTTAATGATTTGAAGGCTGCTAAAGAAAGTTCAAACGATACTGATAAAAGATGTAGAACTCATTTTGAAAGACATCGCTTTTTAATAAGATTAGAACTTGAAACCATACCTTATATAGGAGGAATACGAAATGATGAAAAAAATCCCTCATAAACTACTCGCTGTATCAGCGTTTTTAACTATAACAACTACTTATGCAGTCATACCACTAGAAACTTTTGCAATTGAAATTGAACAAACGAACACTGAAAATATGTCTCTTTCAGCAAATGAAGAACAGATGAAAAAAGCTTTGCAAGATGCTGGTTTATTTGCAAAAGCTATGAATGAATATTCTTATTTGCTAATTAATAATCCAGATGTGAGTTTTGAAGGAATAACTATTAATGGAAATGCAGATTTACCTAGTAAAATTGTACAAGATCAAAAGAATGCAAGAGCACATGCTGTTACATGGAATACACAAGTAAAAAAACAGCTTTTTGATACATTGACAGGCATTATAGAATACGATACAAAATTTGAAAATTATTATGAAACATTAGTAGAGGCGATCAATACTGGAAATGGAGATACTTTAAAAAAAGGGATTACAGATTTACAGGGAGGAATTCAACAAAATCAAAAGTCTGCAAAAGCATTAATAGAAGAATTAATTCAATTAAAAAATGCTATTGGAGAAGATGTTAGAACATTTGGAAGTCATAAAGAGACATTGCAATCGATTTTAAAAAACCAAGGTGCTGATGTGGAGGCTGACCAAAAGCGTCTAGAGGACCTTTTAGGACAAGTAAAATATCAGAAAGACATAGAATCTAAGGGCTTAGACATGGTGAAAATCCCCTTTATTCCAACCTTGATTGCTGGTGGCATAATGATAGGTGATGCAAGAGGTAAGTTAGGTTGGCTAGAACC
Source organism: Bacillus sp. B2-WWTP-C-10-Post-4 (assembly GCF_009183805.1). Lineage (NCBI taxonomy): Bacteria > Bacillati > Bacillota > Bacilli > Caryophanales > Bacillaceae > Bacillus > Bacillus sp. B2-WWTP-C-10-Post-4. The sequence goes on from NZ_WEII01000079.1 coordinate 3,729, forward strand.
TGAATTAGCAAAATTGCGTCAGACTGTAGATTATAAAATAACATTGAATCGTGTAGTTGGAGTTGCATTTCATAATATTAGTGATATGCATAGTATGCTTGATAGTGCTATCACTGCTCTTACTTATATGTCTACGCAATGGGAGGATTTAGATTCTCAATATTCGGGTGTACTGGGACATATTGATAAAGCTGATCAAAAAGCTGATCAAAATAAATATAAATTCTTAACCCCTAGCTTGAATGCAGCGAAAAACAGTTGGAAAACATTAAAAACAGATGTTGTCACTTTGCAAGAAGGGATAAAAATTGCAGAGAAAAAAGAACAGGATTTTTTGAATCAGCTTCGTCCATCAAACGTTTTCTACTTTTATAAAAAAATTCATAACGCATACACTTTTGAAATAAAGACTGGAACAAATGCGCCAAATGCGTCTTATAAAGTTATGAATTTAACTAAAAACACTGTTCATAATATGTGGAGTGGAGGGGCTAATACTAACATGTGGGCTGATTGGCTTTCATTCAATCCAAATGATGAATTTGCGGTAGTAGCAGTAGTGGATGGTAAAGAATATGTTGTGTATAAAGACAAAGTCCAAAATATAATGAACTGAATCTGAAAGTAACGAAGTAATTGGAGCTGGAGAATAAACTAGACACCAAGTTAATTGAAAAATTGCAATGGCATATATCTCCTTATATCCTAGAATAATTTGCTCAAGAAAAAGAATTTGTTCAGCGAAAAAGTAAATATTGAACCAAGGAGTTAGTTGTCTTATGTGTATGGTTTTACCGAAAGGTTTCAAGTACATTACTCATACAATTATGTAGTTATCCTGAAGCATCTACAGGTGTTCTTATCGACCTTGAAGAACTACTTAGCTTCCTAAGTTGAGTGATTTTATGCAAAATTAAGTAAACGTTTTTGTACATAGATTAGTTGACATTTATATAGTTTTTTTCCATTTTTAAAGATAGTTTTGTTTTTTATGTTATTTTTCAAAAATTACTGCTGAAATTTCTATATTCATCACTCAGCATATAATCATTGTTTGATGAAATGACATACCACGTCCCTTAGAGTTTCAGACATATTACGATAACTTAAAGAAAAAAGATAATAGTAGTCAACGGTTACTATTATCTTTTTTGAACTATTTTTCATTAAAATATCTCATCTGCTGTGCTCCGTATTTACTTTTCTAGATTTTATCCTAGTTTAAAATTTATGCATTTGAACTGTTTATACAATTTGTAGGATTTTTAGTTTTTTTGTCGAATACACTTAATGCAAGGAGGGACATTACATGATTATTAAAGATTATTTCATCAACCTTTCTATTTTTTCTTTATTAGTTAGCGCAGCAATATTTATTCAAGTGTTTACAATTAATTCTAGTCGATATTTTGAAAAGCTCTATGGAGGGATTATTGCAGTTACGTTAATGTTCTTTTCTTTTCCATACATGGGATTTTCCTACGATCTTCGAGTTGTTCCTCTTATTCTATCTTTTATTTACTTTGGTCGTATTGCTGGTTGGATTACGTTAATTAGCATAATTGTAATGCGTATCTTTTACACAGGAGGGTACTGGGAACCTCCTGTGATTGCTTATTTAGGTATGGGGATTCTATTTTCTACCTTTAAAACTTATTTTAAAAAACTACATCCTTTTAAAAGTGCATCGTTATATTTTTCTGTTTTTATTGGAATAAAGTGGTTAGTTGGCGTGTTATTTAATACTACATTACTTTACACAGGAGGCTTATTATATATAGCGTTAGGACTTTTAATTGGGCTATTTCTTATGGAAGCCTACCAGAGATTGTATTATTTAACACAGGACTTATCTAAAATGAATCGAGAATTAAAAAAATCGAAGCAAGAACTTGCAGATACCGTACATGAGCTTCAAGGAGGAATTTTTAAATTTAAAAAAGTGGGTAAGCACTTTATACACACTTTATGTGATGGACAGTTTTATTATCAAAACGGATTTTATTCTGAACAGGTGGTAGGAAAAAGCTTACGTACTATTGATGCTTCTATTGTTCCTCCACATTTAGTTCCACAATTGATGAAGTACTATCTTCAGGCATGGGAAGGAAAAGAAATTATATTTGAATTACCTTGGCCAAATGATAAAACTATTATTCTTATTGCGCTTAGGCCGATTAAACGAAATGGACAAGTTATTGAAGTTGTTGGTTCTACAGTTGATATAACCGAAAGGAAAAAGGTAGAATCAGAATTAAGCGCTACCAAAGAATTATTGGAATCATTTATAAAGCACAATCTAGATGCTATTACCATTTCTGATCGAGAAGGGCATATTTTACAAGCGAATAAAGCTTATGAAAAGATATTTGGGTGGTCATCACAAGAAATCATAGGTAAGAGATTACCTTGTGTACCAGATTTTTTAATGGAAGAATCGCTTAAAAATATTCAGAAAATTCTAACAGGTGAATCTGTGGTTACTAGATTAGAAACTGTTAGACAAAGGAGCGATGGGAGTCTTCTTGATGTCAGTCTGACAGTTTCTCCTATACTAGATGTAAGAGGAAATGTGATAGCTTTATCAGCAATATGTAGAGACATCTCTGAAAGAAAACAAGCAGAAAGAGAACGACATCGATTACACCAGCAATTAAGAGATAGTGAAATGAAGTACCGTGCACTAATTGAACAAGCAACTGATGCGGTATATGTAGTAGAGCTGAATGAAGATAATGCTCCAAGTCGATTTATTGAGGTAAACCCTGTTGGGTGTAGAAGATTTGGATATAGTAGAGAAGAGTTGCTCTCATTATCATTTTCAAATATAGTACCACAAGATTCTCAAATAATCGTAAGGTTATTAGAAAAAATTAAAAAGGGACAAACTTCCTTCACTTTGCAAGATGAATATGTTTTTCCAACAGGAAAAGTAATAACAACTGAGTTTAGTGTTCGTGTTTTTAACTTAAATGGTAAAAAAGTTTTCCTAAGTATTTCTCGTGATATCACTGAACGGCTAAAAACAGAAGAATTATTACGAAAATCTGAAAAACTTGCTGTTGTAGGACAATTAGCGACTGTAATGGCTCATGAGATTAATAATCCATTAACTGCAATGAAAGGGTTCATGCAATTACTAAAATCAACGGAAAATGAAAATAATCAAAGTTATATAAATATAGTATCATCAGAGATTGAGCGTATAGAGAGTATTACAACTGAATTTATGGCGGTAGCCAAACCACAGGTAGTAAAAATGCAACCTAATAACATTAGTGTGCTAATGGATCAAGTTTTAATGCTACTACAACCTCAAGCAATGATGAATAATATAAAAATTAGAATCGATCTTAACCCTGGTATTCCATTGATTTCATGTGAAGGAAATCAATTAAAGCAAGTATTTGTTAATATATTAAAAAATGCAATTGAATCTATGCCGATGGGAGGAGAAATTCTCATTCAATTAAATATACTTGATAATAATCAATTAAGTATTCGTTTTATCGATCAAGGGTGTGGGATTCCAAAAGAACGTATACCATACCTTGGAGAACCTTTTTATAGTATTAAAGAAGAGGGGATTGGCTTAGGGTTAATGATCTGTTATAAAATCATTGAAACACATCAGGGAAAGGTATTTATTGAGAGTGAAGTGAATAAGGGAACTACAGTTGAAGTCACTCTCCCTATTTGTACACTTCAAAATTAATATATTCTTTTTACTGAAATTTTTTAAGAAACCATACAAAATGTAATGCTAATGTTACTTAATGAAATAATAAAGAGAAGAATACTGGTAAATGTACCCTATAGAATAGACACTTGAAAAAACCTGTTATAAAAACATCCTTTCTTTAGAACCAAAAGAAAGGATGTTTTTAATATTGTAATTTTTCTTGGAGGCATTTCAAATTTTTACTTGTAATACATTTTTTAACTAATTTTGGTTAAGTTAGTTAAAAAGGAATTATTTTTAATGAGCATATTGACATATAAATATCCCTCATTTTTAAAATAGAAATTTCTAAAAACTATATATAGGTTCTTTTTGAAAGGAAGGGTATTATCAATTGAAACCACATGAAAAAGTACCTGTTCACTCTATAAAATCTTTGCAGGAATTAATGCAATTACTAAAAAAATCTAAAGATTTTATAACGTTGGAGATCGCTTCAAACAAATCCTCTATAGTCATTTCATATTTTAGAACCTTAATCGATGTAAATATATTTCATGAAGAGGTTTTAACTTATATAAAAGAGAAGAGCTGCGATTCATTACAAGATATTCGGTCTGTCTTACCCTTTGAAAATTCAAAAATAACAAATCAAATTGAAAATATTCAGGATAGTATTTTAAATGGCTATATACTTATTCAGTTTGATACAGATAAATTAAATTGTTTGTTAGTAAATGTGTCAAAGAAAGAAAAAAGGGATATTACAAAAGCTGAAATTGAATACAATATTGTGGGTCCGCAAATCGCATTTGTCGAAGATTTAGATGTAAATTTAAATTTAGTACGTAGAAAGCTTCCAACACCGTATTTACAAATGAAAGAATTGAAAGTAGGATCTCTCTCTAACACAACTGTTGCGATTGTATTTATTGAGGGAATTGTAAATGATCAAAATCTACAAGAAATTATAAAAAGGGTAAGTCAAATAAAAACAGACCATGTTTTGGATAGTACTTATTTGATGCAGTTAATTGCAGACAACCCGAATTCTATATTCCCTCAATTTTTGAATACAGAACGTCCGGACCGTGTGGCAGCTGTATTAGCAGAAGGGAAAATTGCACTTTTTGTAGATGGCTCGCCTTATGCCATCACTCTTCCAACAACATTAATTGATTTTTTTTCTACGACAGAAGATTACACCATGCCTTGGATTATAGCCTCTTTTTTTCGTCTATTAAGGCTTTTTGCTTTTATATTTTCTGTCTTAACGACGCCATTATATGTCTCGATCTTAACATATCATTACGAGCTTATCCCAAAAGAACTTCTTGAAACGTTAATCATATCGAGAAGTAAAGTACCTTTTCCTCCATTAATTGAAGCACTTTTTTTAGAAATAACGATTGAATTACTGAGAGAAGCAGGGGCACGTTTACCAACTAAAGTGGGTTTAACTGTCGGTATCGTAGGTGGTATTGTAATTGGACAAGCATCGGTAGAAGCAAGTCTTACAAGTAACGTACTTATTATCATTGTTGCACTTTCAGCTCTTAGTTCATTTACAGCACCAATATATCGAATTGGTAATACAATTCGAGTAATTCGTTTTCCTTTTATAATATCTGCACACCTATTGGGCTTATTAGGAATTGTTTTAACAAGTTCTTTCCTTTTAGTACGCTTATTACGTACAGAATCATTAAGACGTCCTTATTTGTTCCCTTTTTATCCTACACGTCCTACAGATTGGAAAGACAGCATTATACGTATGCCAATCTCAGCGATGTTTCGACGTCCTATTTTTTCAAGGTCTAAACAGCGTTTTCGCTTTAATCCAGAAGAGGTAGAGAAAAATAAAATCATATCACGAAATGATTTTGATGATTGAATTTAACAGGGAGGAGCATTATGAAACAGATCCCAATTGAGTATCAAGTCTCGCCATATATGGTATTTTTTTTAATTATTACTATACAGTTGGGAGTTGGTATGCTTGGTTTTGAAAGGATTAGTGCAAAATTAGTTGGAAATGATGCGTGGATTAGCACGCTACTTTTTGGAATATCTGTTAATGTTATGATTTGGATCATATATCAGATTTTAAATCAGGGTAATGGAGACATCATTGCAATCAATCAAAACGTACTTGGAAAATGGATTGGTGGATTGCTCAACTTCATTTTTTTATCCTATATTGTATTGTTAGGTGCAACAACACTACATACTTATATCGAAGTAGTACATGTTTGGATGTTTCCTTCAATTTCATCTTGGGTTATAGCAGGGGCTTTTTTGGGTCTATGTTATTACATTGTTACTGGAGGATTTCGTGTAGTTGCCGGAATCGGCTTCTTTGGAATCGTTATCCCAAGCATTCTAATCTTCACATTTTTTTATCCTTTGCAGTATGCAGATTTCCAGAATTTATTTCCAATTGCACAGCATTCATTCCTAGAAATTATGAAAGGAATGAAAGGAAATATGTTTAGTTTTTTTGGATTTGAAATGTTATTGCTGTACTACCCATTTATTAAAAAGGCAAAAACGTCTCAAAAATATGCGCACTATGCAAATTTAGTAACGACTATTGTCTACACATACCTTATGATTTTAACTCTTGCATTTTTTAGTGAAAAACAACTAGCGAGTGCGATATGGGCATATTTAAGCATGATTAAAATTATACAATTTCCCTTTATAGAGCGGTTTGAATACATTATTGTTTCTGTTTGGGCTTTTTTTATATTACCCAATGTTTCCTTTACATTATGGGGAGTAAGTCGTGGTATAAAAGAGGCACTGGGAATAAAGCAAAAATATGTTTTGCCAGTTATCATCCTATTCATCTTTGTTTTATCATTTTTCTTGAATAATCGTAATAAAATTAACTTATTAAATACTTGGACAGGTCAAATGGGCTTTGTATATATATATGTATACCTACCTGTACTATGGCTAATTCAAACGGCCAAAATAAAGTTAAGGAGATAAACATGAAGCGATGGATACTTTTCCTTATATTAAGTGTCTTCTTAATAGGTTGTGCTAAAACGAAAATTGTGGATGACATTGACTTAGTTCAAGTTGCGGCATATGATACCGAAGCAGAAGGTAAGCTAAAAGGAACCTTTGCGATTTCAGCTTATAAAGGAGGCGGGGAAGGTGAAACAAAAATCTATTCAGCATCAGGCCAGACTGGTAGAGAAGTTCTTGCAAGAGCATCCGAAAAATCTTCTGGACCTCTAGAGTTGGGGCAATTGCGTGTTATTATATTTAATGAAAAAATAATTGAAAAGGGAATGCAGGAAATTTTAGAGACTTTGAACCGAAATCCTAGTGTAGGAAATGCAATTTATTTAGCAATTACAAATGTAAAAGGGGAATCACTATTAAAGGGGAACTATTCTAAAGAAAAAGAAATTGCTTCCTATCTATCCTCTTTACTGGAGCAAAATATGGACAATGGAACGCAGCCCAAAACAAATTTTTTTATGTTTTTAAACCAACTTAATGATGATGCGAGAGATTCCTATTTACCGATAATATCTAAAAAAGGTAACGTGTTGGAGTTAGATGGAATAGCACTTTTTAAAAGATGTAAAATGGTTGATAAAGTGAACCCTAAAGATTTATTTGTATTTAAATTGTTGACAGATAATTTTAAACAAGGTACATACCAATTCAAACTACCTGGTTCTTCAAATACTTACGCTACGATAGAGAATATAAAAGCTAGAACAAAATATAAGATGGAGGGGAATAGTAAGCATCCATTCGTAAATGCTCATATTCAAGTTAAAGCTGAAATTCAAGAATTTACAAAAACAAAAAATCTAGATAATCCTAAAGAAATAAAAAAATTAGAAAAAATTATGGAAAAAGAAATAGAAAAAAAAGCAACTACATTGATAAAGAGATTTATTAAAAAAGACACAGATCCTATAGGACTTAGAAAGCTTGGTAGAACTCACGTAAGAAAATGGAACAGTCAAGAATGGGAAGAATCCTATAAAGATTTACGTTTTCGTGTAACAGCTGATGTAAAAGTAACCCAATCTGGTGTCACAGAATAAATCAAATAAGATATGGGAAATTTTAATAAAAAATATAGTCTCGCAGGAGATTAGGGAGAAGAGAAACGATTAACAAAGAATTTCATAAACATTAAGATGCTTTGTTAATCGTTTTTATACCTGTAGCTTTATCACTTATAGTAATCATAATTATAATAAAAGAACAACGAAACAAATTCCCGATACCACATAATTATAAGAGGACAATAAAGCATCAAGATATAATGTATGCTTTGTCTGGAAAAAAGAATTAAGTACTTCAAGGTTAAACACTTAACTTTAAAATAGTAAATTCGTTGCTTGTAGCACTTCAACTAGACTGTGTCCCCGAAAGTTAGAAAGGTCGGTTTGTTAAGTAGCCTCTAGGGAATGAGCCTAGTACAATACTGAATTCATTCCCTTTTATTTTTCCTTGATTCTTTCATGATTATAGTACTTTATATACTTTGCTAATTCTTGTTTGAATTCTGTTATACTTTCAAATTCTCTCGATACAGAAATAGACATACAAAAACGCCATTCTTTCTTATAAATCTACAGAAAGAATGGCGTATTCTTCAAAAGTGAGTTCCTTTATTGAAAAGCTTTAGTTCTATATGACAGATAAAAGGGCAAGCAACGCTAAAATAGCGAGAAGTCCTTGTTTCATGATAATTGATTTATTGGATGTGAGACCTCCGAAAATAGCTGCTACCCCACACAAATGATGAAAAATAATTGAATCATATAACCAATGGGATTGTTTCCAAGTATAAGTCCCCAAATGAGGCCAGCTGCTAAGAATCCATTATATAAACCGTTTACAAATTAATTGTCTAAGTATTTCTAAGTTTAAAGAGTGCAGTGTCTTCGTTTTTTATTGAATTAACTTTTACATGTTGGTTCAATATTTTCTATTCTCTTGGAACTTAGTTCTCGTTTACTTCTCACAAAAGCAATAAAATCTATTATCTCTTCTGTTGACAGTGCTTCTCCATCTACTAAAAGTGTTGCATCTGGATCGTTTAGGAGTCTTGTAATATCAATTACATCTTTGTTTTGATGTGAATGTTCAATTCGACCTAATATATAATCTACAGATGTATCAAATAAATCGGCTATTTTAGATAAAGATTGTAATGAAGGTAATCTATAACCATTTTCATAACCAGCATAGGTGCTTTTCGCAATCCCAAGTCGATCTGCTGTCTCTTGTAAGGACCATTTTTGATTTTTTCTTAATTTAGATAAACGTTCCAGCATTCGTCTCATACCCCATCTAATTTTATTAAATTAATTATAACATAGAAAAAGAATCAAGAATAGAAAAAAAGTACGCGTATTGAATACAAAATCTTGATTAATTCAAATTAAGTTCTATAATGATAAATATAAATACGCATTACGCGTACGATATATCGTTGTTTATTTTATGGAGGGGTTGTGTATGAAGAAAATTTTATTACTTGCAACTGGTGGGACAATTGCATCTGTGGAGGGGAATGAGGGGCTTGTTCCAGGATTGTCCGCTGAGGAATTATTGAATTATTTTTCGAAGTCTTCTCGAAACTTAGAAATAGATTGCAAAATCTTAATGAATATTGATAGTACCAATATGCAACCTGAGCACTGGAAAGAAATAGCTAATGCTGTTTTTAATCACTATGATGACTATGAAGGGTTTGTGATTACACATGGAACGGATACGTTAGCTTATACATCTTCCGCGTTATCTTATATGCTTCAAGGTTTAAGAAAACCAGTTGTTTTAACAGGTTCACAAGTACCTATTAGTTTTAAAAAGACAGACGCAAAGAAAAATGTAGCTGATGCTCTTAGATTTGCCTGTGAGGATGTTGGCGGTGTGTTTATTGTTTTTGATAGTAGGGTGATTATTGGGACGAGAGCAGTTAAAATGCGAACAAAAAGTTATGATGCATTTGAAAGTGTGAATTATCCATATGTTGCTGAGGTAAATGAAGATGAAGTGAAATATCATTGGAAGCCAACGTCCTCCCATAATGAACTTTCAATAAATACTAATTTATGTACGGATGTTTTTCTTATGAAATTGTATCCAGGTACAAAACCAGAGATATTTGATTGTTTAAAAGATTTGTATAAAGGGATTATTATTGAAAGTTTTGGTAACGGTGGATTACCTTTTGAAGGAAGGAACTTGCTTTCGAAAATTCAAGAGTTGACTGAAATGGGGATTGCTGTAGTGATTACTACTCAATGCCTGGAAGAAGGAGAAGACATACTTCTCTATGAAGTAGGACGGAAAGTGGCACAACATCAAGTAATATTGTCTGGAGATATGAATACGGAAGCCATCATAGCAAAATTGATGTGGGCGCTTGGGAAAACTAATAAATTAGAAGAGATTAAAAAAATTATTGAAGAGCCTTTAGCCTACGATTTAACAATAAAATCTGATAAGGATTGGTAATGACTTCATATGATTTATTTAGGTTTTACATTTAATATGGGGGAGAAATTAAAATGGCAATGACAAACAAGAACGTGCGAGTGGAGAATGATTTTTTGGGAGGAAAGGAATTACCTATTGAGGCATATTACGGAATTCAGACTTTACGCGCTGTTGAAAATTTCCCGATTACAGGGTATAAAATTCATGAAAGTTTAATTAGAGCGTTCGCAATTGTAAAAAAAGCAGCAGCGCTTGCGAATACAGATGTGGGAAGATTGGAATTGAACAAGGGCGGCGCAATCGTAGAAGCTGCTCAAGAAATTCTTGATGGAAAATGGCATGATCATTTCATCGTAGATCCAATTCAGGGCGGAGCAGGTACTTCAATGAACATGAATGCAAATGAAGTCATTGCCAATCGTGCTCTTGAATTATTAGGAATGGAAAAGGGAGACTATCATTATATTAGTCCAAATAGTCATGTAAATATGGCCCAATCAACAAATGATGCATTCCCAACGGCGATTCATATCGCAACGTTAAATGCATTAGAAGGCTTATTACAAACGATGGGTTATATGCATGATGTATTTGAATTAAAAGCAGAACAGTTTGACCATGTTATTAAAATGGGTCGTACACATTTACAAGATGCTGTGCCAATTCGCCTTGGACAAGAGTTTAAAGCATACTCACGTGTACTTGAACGTGATATGAAACGCATTCAGCAATCGCGTCAACATTTATATGAAGTAAATATGGGGGCAACTGCAGTTGGTACAGGCTTAAATGCAGATCCAGAATATATTGAAGCAGTTGTAAAACATTTAGCTGCAATTAGTGAATTACCGCTTGTTGGTGCAGAAGATTTAGTAGATGCGACGCAAAATACGGATGCTTATACTGAAGTATCTGCAGCACTTAAAGTATGTATGATGAATATGTCTAAAATTGCGAATGACCTTCGCTTAATGGCATCAGGTCCACGTGTTGGTTTAGCGGAAATTATGCTGCCTGCTCGTCAACCAGGTTCATCTATTATGCCAGGGAAAGTAAACCCTGTTATGCCAGAAGTAATTAATCAAATTGCGTTCCAAGTAATTGGTAATGACCATACAATTTGCCTTGCTTCAGAAGCAGGACAATTAGAATTAAACGTTATGGAACCAGTACTTGTTTTCAACTTACTTCAATCGATTAGCATTATGAATAACGGTTTCCGTGCCTTTACAGATAATTGCTTAAAAGGAATTGAAGCGAATGAAGATCGCTTAAAAGAGTATGTTGAGAAAAGTGTAGGAATTATTACAGCCGTGAACCCTCATATCGGTTATGAAGCAGCAGCTCGCGTTGCGAAAGAAGCAATTGCAACAGGCCAATCCGTTCGAGAACTTTGTGTGAAAAATGGTGTATTGTCACAAGAAGACCTAGAGTTAATTCTAGATCCATTCGAAATGACACACCCAGGGATTGCAGGAGCAATTCTTTTAAAGAAAAATTAAAAGAAGAGGGGGGACAAGTCCCTCCTCTTTGTTTACAATATATGGATGTTATACGTGAATAGAGGTAGGGAGATTATAAGTAAGTATACAGTGGCGTTTAATGGTTCATAGAAACAACATTAAGAGGAGTAGAAATATGATCAACACCACTTTTAAATAAAGAGGATTTATTAAAATATCCTATCATGTTAACAACAAGTTTACATGAATCTTTATAAAGCATTATGACCAACCATGAATAAATAGTTGGCCATAATGACCTTAAAGATCCATATCTTTTAATCCAGGACTATGCTCATTTGGCATTTCAGGAAGTTCTGGTACAGGAAAACCTTTTGGCGGGTCAGTTACTGCTAATGTTCCTTTGTTTCTACTTGGTGATTCACCTTGGAATATTTCTCCCATTCTTGTTGGATCTAAACTAAAATTAAATTGTGCGTTATGGAATCCCATGTCTACATACTTTCTGCACTCTGGGTATTTATTAATATCATAGTTGGGCACAGGGAAGAGTTTCCCCCATTCAACACCCAATGTCTCTAAAGCTTTTGCGAAAGCATTTTGATGTGCATTATCACGTACAATTAAAAATGCAAGTGTTTCTCTAAAAGTTTGATTGGAACTCATTTCATAAATTCTAGTTTTTTGAAGTACACCTGTAGATTCGAGTACTACGTTATCTAATAAATCGCTAATTAAGTTTCCATGACTATATACCCAAGAGCCATTCCATGGGTTGCCAGCTGCATCAACAGGCAATGAACTTTGAGCACCTACAATAAAGTGGTGAGGATTTGCATGTTTAACTGCTTCATCAAGTGGTGCTGTGTCAATACCAGCATTTCCTGGCGTAGGTTCACCAGATCCAGTTAATAGTTGATTAATTGTATGTTGTACAAGTTCTACATGGCTTATTTCCTCTAAAAAAACACCTCGAAGTAAATCACGATATTGCTTCTCTTTACCTCTAAAATTTGAGCTTTGGAAGAAGTATTGCATCATTGTACGCATTTCGCCATAATGCCCGCCTAATATTTCTTGTAAAACTTTTGCAGCAGCTGGGTCTGGTTTATCCGGCTTAATCATATTAATTATTTCTTCTTTATAATAAAACATGAAGGACACCTCTTTTTAAGTTAGTTAACATTGTTATCGTGTCCGCTAGTTGGTTACTTAATACTTAAATTCATTTTTTTACCAATAAATCGTTACCTTAAAATGCAAAGTCTTTTGAAATAACTCTTTTCAATGTGAGATGAAAGTGAGGGAATAGCTACTTAGCATGTAATAAAAAAAGATAAGATTATGGAGTGCAATCTTACCTTTTTATAAAGAATAACAAATTGTATCTTCAAGGTTTCAAAATGACTTTTATACAATCATCTTCACGATTATTAAAAATTTGATAACCGTAGCTTGCTTCTTCAAGGGGGATTTTGTGTGTAATAATTTCCTTTGGATCGAATTCTTTGTTTATTATTTTTTCAAATAGTTCTGGCATAAAATGAATAACAGGTGCTTGTCCCATTTTAAGATTAATATTTCTAACCCAAAATGCCCCGAGTGGGAATGCATTATAATTGCCACCATAAACACCAGTCATTTGAACCGTTCCATATTTTCTTACGGCTTTCGTAGCAATTTGAATAGGGCCGAGAGTTCCACCTTGTAATTTCAATTTTTGTTCTAGAAATTCTAGTGGTGATTTTTTTCCATCCATGCCTACGCAATCAATGACTACATCGGCGCCGCCATGTGTGATTTCCTTTAAATGTTCTCCCATATCAGGGAACTTTGTAAACTCAAATACCTCAACGTTATTAATCTTTTTTGCATAATTCATCCGATAATCTAAGTAATCGACTGCAATTACACGTTTAGCGCCTTGCATCCAAGCAAATTTTTGTGTCATTAATCCAACAGGTCCACAACCAAGGACGATAACAGTATCACCTGGCTTAACGCCTGCATTTATTACACTCCAATAGGCTGTAGGTAAAACATCTGATAAAAATAGTAGGGATTCATCTTCAAGCTCGCATGATTCCGGTATAACAAATGGAGTAAAATTTCCAAATGGAACTTTTAAATATTCTGCTTGTCCGCCTGGATGATTACCAAATTTCTCCGTATAACCAAAGTATCCACCAGAATCGTAATGAGGGTTTGAGTTATCACATTGACTTTCCATTTCATGTTGGCAATAGAAACAATGTCCACAAGAAACGTTGAAGGGGATGACAACACGATCGCCTTTTTTCACTTTAGTGACATCTGGCCCGACTTCTTCAACGATTCCCATTGGTTCATGGCCGATAATGTATCCTTGAGGTAAGGGCATGTTACCTTGATATAAATGTAAATCAGAACCGCAAATAGCGGTTGAAGTAATCCTTACAATAATATCATCTTTTTTCTCTAACTTTGCATCATCAACTTGTTTAACTTGTACTTGATTTGGTCCTTGATAGGTTACAGCTTTCATCTCATATCTCCTTTTGAATTATGTCTCAAAACATAATTTTATTTAATCTCTTGTTGAAATAGAAATCTTTCTTTTATTTACTAAAGGGAATTAGGAAGTATACATAGTGTTGTTATGAAAGTATGTTATATCAGTTATTCTTTCTTATATGTTTTGCCCTACTTTAAGAAAAAAATCAATTTTTATTCATAAACTATTTTCCATAAAAAGGATAATTATTTTTTCATAATTTGTAACATATTAAAAACATCGGAGGTGAAATAATATGGCAAACAATAATAGTGGAAATCGTAATGAATTGTTAGTTCGAGGCGCTGAACAGGCTCTTGATCAAATGAAATATGAAATTGCACAAGAGTTTGGTGTACAACTTGGTGCAGATACAACAGCTCGTGCAAACGGATCTGTTGGTGGTGAAATTACAAAACGTTTAGTAGCAATGGCTGAACAACAACTTGGTGGTAGAGCTAATCGCTAAGTGAATTAGTGTAAAATATAGCAGATATGTAAATCAATTTCTTTTGTGTATTCATAAAAATAAAAAACCTTATATTAAACAGATTCTCACTCAAAGATTATTGATAATCTTCTTTCATAATCTTTGAGTATTTAATTTGTAAACGACTTTCCTAAACAATAAACACGCAGTGTTGGAAAGGTGTTTTCCATGCATAGTAGAAAATCTTTTGCAGGAAAAAGTATACTTAAAAATTTCATTTCAATATTGAAATCAATATTTATTATGATATTTTCGAAAGGTAGGAATTTAAAAATGGGTATATTAAGT